>JAICEP010000123.1 GCA_025924095.1 Sorangium sp. | reverse complement strand
GAACAGGACGTGGACGAAGAGCCACGCGAGCCACGCCGGGAACCCCGAGAGCTTCACCTTGCCGAAGTCGGCGACCGCCGCGGCCCGCCCGATCGTCGCCATCGAGCCCTTGTCGCGGTACCGGAACGGCAGCCGCGGCAGCCCCCGCACGGTGCGCGCGATGTTGCGCGCGGCGTGGCGGCCTGCCTGGATCGCCGCGGGCGCCACGCCCGGCACGGGCGTCCCGTCCTCCTGCTTCAGCGACGCGAGATCGCCGACGACGTAGACGTCCTCGTGGCCGGGCACGGTCAGGTCCGGCGCGACCAGCACGCGCCCTGCCCGGTCGAGCGGCACGCCGAGGCTGCGGGCGAGGGGGGACGCTGCGACGCCGGCCCCCCAGAGCACGGTCTTGGCCTCGATCCGCTTGTCGCCGATCGAGACCCCCTCGTCGTCGATCTCGGTGACGAGGCAGCGCGTATGCACCTCCACCTTGAGCGCCGCCAGCTGCTCTCGCGCCTTCTCGCCGAGCTCCGGGACGTACGATGGCAGGACCTGCCCTGCGCCCTCCACGAGGAGGATGCGCGTGTCGCGCGGGTTGATGCGCCGGAACTCGTGCCGGAGCGTGTGTCGCGCGAGCTCCGAGAGGGCTCCGGCGAGCTCGACGCCCGTCGGGCCCCCGCCGACCACCACGAACGTCATCCAGGCGCGCCGCCGCGCCGGATCGGGCTCGCGCTCGGCCGCCTCGAAGGCGAGGAGGACGCGCCGGCGTATCTCCAGCGCATCCTCGACGGTCTTCAGCCCGGGCGCGAACGGCGCCCACTCGTCGTGCCCGAAGTAGGAGTGCGACGCCCCGGCCGCCACGATCAGCTTGTCATAGCCGAGCTCGCCGTCCTCGAAGATCACCCGCTTCCGCGCCGGGTCGATCGCCGTCGCCTCGGCGAGGAGCACGCTCGCGTTCTTCTGCTTGCGGAGCACGCGCCGGATGGGCGCTGCGATGTCGCTCGGGTTCAGGCCCGCGGTGGCGACCTGATACAGGAGGGGCTGGAACGTGTGGTGGTTGCGCCGGTCGATCACGGTCACCCGCACCGGCGCGCGCCGGAGCGCCTTCGCCGCGTAGAGACCGCCAAAGCCGGCGCCGAGGATGACCACGTGCTCCATGCCGTGGCCCTGTTCCCTGTGAGCCATCTCAGCAAGCGTGATTACATAAAATCGCGCGCTTTGACCCTGGACGAGCGGGTCGCGTCCATCCACCGGGCGTGGGTTGGGCGGAAAGACGGTCGCTCGCGCTCCTCGCCCGGCGACATGGCCCGCCCTTCGCCTGGCGGCGCTCGCTTCCGGCTGCCTGGCGGCAGGCGAGCGGCGTCCGGCCGACCGGCGGATGCCTGGGCGGCTAGATCGCTCTGCCCTGGGCGATCCACTTGTTCATGAAGACGGCGCTTTCCTCCCACCCTTGCCGCAGCTCCTTCTCGGCGCTGCTCTCGAGCAAGCCGCCGATTCCGAACACCTTCGCTTCGATGATGAGCTCGGCGATCCGACGCACCTTGTTGTCGCCTATCGCCTCGACGCGCACCACGCCCTCGTTGCGCATCTTGTCGGCCAGGGTGCTGGGCGTCAGCTTGAAGCTCCACACCTTCGTGGCTTTGTTCAGCCTGCCCTCCTCGGTATAGCGGAAGCCCGAGCCGAGCAGCTTCTCCACGGGGCCGGGCAGGTTCATCTTCGGCTTCCCGGCCGACTTCCGGATGATCTCCGTCGCCGTCTCGACCTGCTCCGTGATGGTGTACTCGGGAAAACCGAGCTCCTTCCGGTAGAGCTCCTCGTTGAAGGTCTTGTCCAGGAACAGCTTCCAAAAGGTGTCGACGTTGCAGTTGATCTCGTTCGTGACGGTGAACTTGCCCATGGATCGTTCCTTTGCGGTGCGGATGTGGTCTTGCTCCGCGTCTACCGCGGCCCGTCCGTGGCGTCCACGCCTCGCCCGGGGCCGCTGAACACAGGACATGCGATGACGGGGCGTCCGTCTTCGCTGTGCGGACCTCGCGCTCACTGCGTCGAGCGCGAGGTCCGGCCGAACGTTTGCCTGCGAGCGAAGGCGCGAAGCGGACGCGGGATCCGGGTTGGGCCGAGTCGACGCCGGCGACGTCCCGAATGGAGATCCGCGGCGCGCGGCCTTGTGGACGCTCGCTCCGCGCGATGCGGAGACCGGCGGCGGGCTTCCAGCGCTTCCGTATCCATGCAAACATCGTCATGCTGTGACGTGCATCCTCGTCATCGATGACGACACCGCGATCCGAGGCATGTTTGGGCGCGCGCTCCGTACGCTCGGGGACATCGAGGAGGCGAACGGCGGGGCGCCGGCGCTGCGCCGGCTCGCCGCGCGCAAATTCGATCTCGTGGTGCTCGACCTGCACATGCCGCTGGTCGACGGCTTCAGCGTGCTCGACTCGCTCTCGGCCAAGGGGGCGCTGAACCGGGACACGCCCGTCTTCGTCGTGACCGCCGATGAGTCGCAGCAGGCCCGCATCCGCGCGCTGCGGCGGCATGCGATCTTCCTGCTCTCGAAGCCGGTGAACCTCGCAATGCTTGTGTCGCTCGCGGAGTCGTCCCTGAAGAAAGCTGCGTCTCGCGCCACCCCGCTGCCCGAGAAGCCGCAGGCCGAGAAGCCGCTGCCCGAGAAGCCGCAGGCCGAGAAGCCGCTGCCCGAGAAGCCGCAGGCCGAGAGGCCGAAGAAGGACTGAGCGCGCCCGCGGCGGCGAAGCTCGCGGCGGATGCACCGGTACGCGGAGGGTTGCGGAGACCGCTGCCGCACCCGGTCCGACGGCGCTCGCTTACCGCGGCGCCAGGTCGAGGGGGGGCGGCGAGGCAGGCCCGGGCGAGCGCCGTGGAGCCTGGCTGGGCGCGGGGGCGCGCGGCGGAGGCGGCGGGGGGCGAGGCGGGTTCGACGGCCATCCAGGCCGCAGCACGGGCGCGCCGGTGACGGGCGGCGCCGGCAAGGGCCCCGGGACGCGCGGCACGGGGGCGATCGGGGGCGCCGGGTACGGCGTCCCCGGCGCGGGCGCGGCGCCGCCGGGCACATACGCCGGCTGTCCGCTCGGGAGAGGCGCGGCTGCGTCGGCGGGGACCGCGGCGTCGGCGTCTGCGTCGGCCGGGGTGGCCGCGTCGGCGGCCAGCTCCGCCGCGGCGGCGTCGGCCGGGGCCGCGGCGTCAGCGATGGCGTCGATCGCGGTCGTCGCGGCCACGGCTGCGTCCTGCGCCGCGGCTGCGTCCTGCGTCACCCCGGCGTCGGGCGGAGCCAGCGTCGGCCCGGACGCGCTTGGACGCGCGAAGGGCAACCCCAGCGAGCCGAACGGCAGGCCGCCGGAACGCCGGACCAGCAGGAACGCTGCCGCCGCGGCCAGACCCAGAACGATCAGCGTGATCAGCGCCACGCGGACGAATGACCCCTTCGTCTGAGCCGGGCGCGCGCGCTGCTCGGGCGTCGGCGCGACCGCGCTCGTGGGCGCGTTCGCGTGCGCCGCCCCGACGTGCAGCGGACCGACGTGCGCCGCCGGTCGGCCCGCAGGCAGCGGCGGCGGGCCCATCGGCAGGGGCGGCAGCCCTGCCGCGAACTCGAGCGGCGAGCTCGTCGCGTCGGGATGCGACCTGCGGGTCGCGTCCGGGTTCGACTTGCGCATCGGATCCGGGTTCGAGCGGCGCGAGCTGGTCGGCCCCGACATGCGCGAGCTGGCCGGCCCCGACATGCGCGAGCTCGCGGGGCCCGACATGCGCGAGCTGGCCGGCCCCGACATGCGCGAGCTCGCGGGGCCCGCCCCGGCGGAGGGCGGCGCCGCGTCGGCCGGGTCCTCCGGCACCTCCGGCCCGTCCTGCAGGATCGGCAGCATGGAGATGCGCCGGAGCATCACCTCGGTCGCGTCCTCGGGGCGCGCGGCCTGCGGCTTGTGCGGGTGGGCGCGCTCGGCGAGGATCCGATCGAGCTCGTCGATCGCCTGGTCGATCCGCTCCTTGCGCGCCTCGGCGACGCCGGGGAGCAGCTCGCGGACGAGCTGGCCCACCTGCTTGTCGTTCGTGCTGTTGCGGATGGCGATGCTCACCTGCTCGAGATCGCGGCGCAGCTCCGCGGCCGTCTGGTACCGCTCGTTCGGGTTCTTGGCGAGCGCCCGCATGATGATGCGATCGAGCTCCGGGTGGACCTCGGGCATGATCTCGCGCGGCGGCTGCGGGTTGCGGTTGGCGATCTGCTGCATCGCCTCGAGCGGGCCCTTGCCGCGGAACGGCGTGTGGCCCGTCACGAGCAGGTAGAGCAGCACGCCCATGGAGAACAGATCGCTGCGGCGATCGAGCGCGCCGCCCATCACCTGCTCGGGCGAGAAGTACCCCGTCTTGCCCTTGATCGCGCCGACGCGGCTGATCTGCGCGCGCGCCCGCGTCTTCGCGACGCCGAAGTCGACGACCTTGACCATGCCGTCGAAGGTCACCATCACGTTCTCGGGCGTGACGTCGCGGTGGATGAGGTTGAGCAGCTCCCCCGTGTCGTCGCGGACCTCGTGCGCCGCGTGCAGGCCGGCGCACGCGTCGATCATCACGTGGAGCACCCAGCTGAGCGGCAGGAGCGCGCGCTTCGCCTTCTGGTTCGAGAAGATCTTCGCGATCGGGGCGCCGTCGATCCACTCCATCGCGAGGTACGGCCGATCGCGGACCTCGCCGTACGCGAGGATGTGCACCACGTTCGGGTGGAGGATGCGCGACGCGGTGCACGCCTCGTCGAGGAACATCGCGCGCGCGTCGTCGTCTCCGCGCATCGCGTCCGACAGCAGCTTGACGGCGACGATCTGGACGGTGCCGTTGGGCCGCCTGAGCCGCCCAGCCCACACGGCGGCCATGCCGCCCACGGCCGCAGGAAACAGCAGCTCGTAGGGGCCGATGGTATCCCCCGGCTGGAAGTTACCGGGGTCGTCGTCGTTCCAATCACTCCACGGATCTTTGGCCACGCGCTCCCCCACCATGTCGGAAGACGTGCAGCGCGACAAGACCTGGCGCTCGGCCCCGTCTTCCCGCTCCGCTGCGCGGCGCCTCCGGTGTCAGGCCCGGCGACGCTCGCCTACCATGCGCTCGAGCCGCCCGAGCGCCCGGACGAGGACGTCCTCGCTCGGGCCAAACGAAAAGCGGACGTGGTGACGGAACCGTGACGGCCGGCCCGCCCGGCGCTTGCCCGGGTTGACGTCGAAGAACTCGCCCGGCACCACGATGATCCGCTCCCCGAGCGCCGCCCGGAAAAAGCCGTGGCCGTCCGAGAGCCCCGGCGGCAGCTCGGCGACCGAGCCCCAGACGTAGAACGTGCCCTCGGGCGCCACGTCGATGGTAACGCCGATCTTGCGCAGCCCCGCGAGCATGAGCTCGCGCTTGCGCGAGAACGCGCGGTGGATGGCCGTCGTCTCGGCGCGGGTGTGCTCGATGGTAAGCAACTCTGCCGCGGCGCGCTGCATCGGCTTCGAGCCGCCGCCGTCGAGGAAGCTGCCGGCGCTCGCCACCGCCTCGATGACCTCGCGCGGCCCCAGGGTCCAGGTGACGCGCCAGCCGGGGTAGCGCCAGTTCTTCGTCAGGCCGTCGAAGATCACCACCGGATCGCGGTCGACCTCCTCGACGTAGCGCGCGGCGCTCTCCATCGGGGCGACGTCGCCCATCCCGTAGACGTAGTGCGAGTAGAACTCGTCGAGCAACAGCGCGCAATCGAGCTCCTTCGCGGTGCGGACCCAGGCGGCGAGCTCCTCGCCGCGCACGTGCTTTCCGGTCGGGTTGCATGGATTCGAGGCGAGGATCGCGCTCAGGCCGCGGCCGAGGATCTCGCGGCGGAGGTCGCCGACCGAGAACGAGTAGCCCCGCTCGCCCTCGAGCAGGATCGGGATCGGCGAGAACAGCCGGAAGACGTCGAGCAGCTCCTCGTACGCGGTGTAGTCGGGCAGGAAGTGGCCGAGGTTGATCTGGCCGAGCGCGGCCGCGGCGCGGGTGAGGGCGATGCGGCCCCCGCCCGACACGGCGACGTTCTCGGCCGTGTAGCGCGACGGCATGCCCCGCCGGTACGCACGGTTGTACAGCGAGGCGACCGCCTCGCGCAGCTCCCACAGCCCGGCCACCGGCGCGTATTCCTGGTCGTCGCCGGCGATCGGCACCGCCGAGCAACGCTCGGGCGCGCCAGGGAGCGGCCCCGTCTCCGGCTGACCTTGCCCGAGGTTGCACCAGCCGTCCGCCGCCCCCTCGTCGACGCCCGGCTTGAACCCGAGGCGCGCGGCCTCGGCCGTCACGTAGATGACGCCCGTCCGCGGGACCTTCCGGAAGGCGTGGACCGCCCGCTCCTCGCCGCGCTGGGCGGGCCTGTGCTCCCGTTCCGCCGGCGCCCCGGGGTCGCTCGGGCGGCCCTCGTCCCCCTGGAGGTCGCCGGTCTCTTCAGGATGCTCTCGCTCTACGTCCGTCATCGTTCGCTTCCAGGCGTCTCTCCAGGCGTCGTTGGTTCTGTATCGAGGGGGGGCCGCGGACGGGCGGCGCCTCAGGCCTTCTGGGCCGCCGGCTTCGCCTCGTCGGCGCTCGCCGGCTCGTGGCGCCGCGCCCACGGCATCGGTTTACCCGAGAAGAGGCAGAGCAGGTAACAGCAGAAGGCGAGTGAGACCGCGGTGAGCGCCGTGTACTTGTCGTCGTTGTAGTGGAACGTGATCCAGATGAACTGGCTGAGCGCCGCCAGGCCGAACAGGGGCACCTCGATCTGCCGTTTCAGCCGCGTGAGCGGCGCGCTCAGGATCATGAACGAATAGTAATAACAGGTGAGCTGCGAGAGCAGAATGACGAAGATCTGGGCCAGGCACTGGGCCACCCACAGCGAGCGGATCCGCCGGCACACGTAGACGAAGCCCGCGAAGCTGGCGGCGATGATCCCGTAGGCGATCCACCGGTATTTCGCGTAGCGCTCGTTGCGCATCCGCTTCCAGACCTCGAACGGATCGACGAGCTTCGTGTCCTTCGTGTACTTCATCCGGCCGGACTCGACGCCGGTCCCGGGCTTGTGGCCGACGAGGACGCGGAGGCCCATGTGGTTCGTCAGCGGCGTCTGGTCGTGCACCTTGAGGGTGTGCTCGTAGAACTGCACGTACGAGTCCTTGCCGGAGACCTTCATGCTCACCGGGATGAGCACGGCGGCCGCGAGGACGCCGCCGATCAGGACCTGCACGTGCGTTCGCGCCATCCGCTTGTGGCGGACGAGGTAAATCCCCGCGACGGTCAGCCAGCCGATCACGGGCAGGCCCGGGAAGATGCGCAGGAGGCCGGCGTAGACCATGCTCGCGCCGGCGAGCTTGAAGTAGCGCTTGCGGATGAGGCAGGCCGAGAGGACGAGGTAGAAGAGCCAGTCCTGCCGGAGGAACGCGCCGCCGGTCCAGTAGAACGGCGCCGACGACTGGCAGCCCCAGAAGATCGCCGCGACGGCGAAGACCCGCCACCCGAAGGCCCAGTAGATGGCGGCGAACATGCCGAGCAGATAGAAAATATCGAAGCTGGCGAGGAACTGGAGGTAGCCGGTGCTGGCCGGCTGGAGGTCCCCCCAGAATTTGCCCATGATCGTCCAGACCGGCGGCGGGTTGTAGCCGTGGTCCTTCTGCATGTCCTCCCAGTAGCCCTTGTCGGAGGACGTCCGGAAGAACTGCACGTCGGCCTTGAACTTCTCCCAGCGCTCCGGGGCGAAGTGCGCCTTGCAGATCTCGGGTTGGCCGAGCACCTCGCTCGCCGGCATGAGGAGGTTGTCGCCGCCGAGGTTCCGGATCTTCTTGTCCGGGTGGCGGACCTCCTTCGCCATGTCCAGCTTGACAGGCCGCCCGGTGTCCTCGTTCGTGTACGTGACGAGCCCGAGCTCGTCCTGCGCGATCAGCGCGCACTTGTAGAGGCCGTCGTACCCCATCTCGGGGAAGTACTTGGCCCCCATGTAGTAATGGAACTGATCCCATCGGTGGTAATACTTGGCGTAGCCGAAGCGGAAGCCGTTGAAGTAGGCGACGATGGCGGCGACCCCGAGGGCCACGCCGACGTACCGCTTCCAGCGCTCCGCGATCGGCCGGCGCATCCCCTCGCGCTGCGTCTCGTAGAAGACGCAGAGCGCGGCGCCCATCGCGATCAGCACCTTCGCCAGGTCCACGGCGCGGGCGTGCTCGTCGATGTACCGGTGCAGGCCATAGAAGAACAGCGCGACGCCCGCGGCGACCGTGCCGTACCGCGCGAGCACGCGGAGGCGAGGCGGGGCGAAGGCGTTGAGCGCGTACGCGGCGCCGAAGTAGGCGCAGAACGCGGTGACGATCTCGATGATTTCTTGTGACGTGAGCTTCATTGCCTGCGGTTCGGGATCGGGATCGAGGTGACGTGGGGGGCGCGCCGGCGGGCCTCTGCGCCGGCCTGCCGCGGCAGCGCGCCCGGCGACGAGCGCTGCTGCCGCCGCCCCGACCCGCCGCTGCGGGCTGGAGCCCGTCGGCCGGGGCGACGCCGTAGGTGCAGAACGCACCCCGTCCCGGACGGGCTCCACGGGGGAGGCGGGGGCCACCTTAGCCGAAATCCAGGGAGTGTGGCGTTCTCGTTGTGGGAACCGTGCCAGGGGAGGGAAGCGCAGGAATCCGACGGGAAGCACGGGAAGCACGGGAAGCACGGGAAGCACGCGAGGCGATGGGAAGCAGGGGAAGCAAAGGGAGGCGACCGGAAGCACGGGAAGCACGGGAGGCGATGGGAAGCAGGGGAAGCAAAGGGAGGCGGTGAGCGCACCCAGGCGCCGCGTGTGACCTGGGCGGAGCCTTGGCGGTTCGACGTGCTGCGCAATTGAGCGGGCTTCCTCCGCCGAGCAGAGCTCGTGTATCGTCTCCCCTCGTGTCGAACGATAGTTTCTCTTCCGCTTCTTCGGGGGGCTCCGAGCGAGAGGGGGCTCGCGGCCCCTACGGTTTCCTCGTCCGGGTGGACGGCGCGCCGCCGCTCTGGTGCCGGGAGGTGCGGGGCTTCCACCGCGCCGCGGTGGCCGCGGCCGATCCCGACGCGATGCCCCCCGCTCAGCTCGTGCTCGTCGGCCTCGACGAAGCGACGCGCGCGTGGCTCGCGTCGTGGGCCGAGGACAGCGAGCGGGTGCGGCGCACGATGACGATCCGCAGGCTGCTCGACGACCGGGAAGCCACCGCGGTCGTGACGCTGGCGTCCTACGGCTACGGGGTCGAGACGGCGCTCGCGGTCGAGTCGGTCGTGGTGCCGGCGGGCGAGGGGCCCGCGGCCATCCTGCGCAGCGGCGTGCATACGAAGGAAGAGATCGACGCGATGCTCGCGGTCCTCGCCACGGCGCTGCCGGAGGCCGAGGAGCCGAGCTGGTTCATGCACGTGTAGCCGGCGTGCGCCGGCGCCACGCGCGCGCCGCGGCGCCTCCGGCGAGCTCGCCGCGCGCCGCGCGCCGCGCCCACGCCCGCCGCTGCCGTCCGCGCGGCTGTTCCGCTCCGCCGGACACGTTCCGTCGGATGTGTTCCCGTGTTCGGACGCGCTCCGTCCGCTGCTCGCCCGCGCTCTGCGCGCAGCCCTCTGAAGCGCGCTTTGCGCCGTGCGCCGTGCGCCATGGCCATGCGACGACGGGCGCTGCGCCTTGTCCGGCCTGGTCGCTCCGAGCGCTCTGCGCGCTGCGCCGGCGCGCGAAGCGAGGAATGAATGGAAGCGAGTCGCTTTCGATGTTTCGGTGCGTGAGCCCCTTGCTCGCCTGAACAGCGATGATAGGCTGGTCCTCGGCCTCGGACGGAGCATCAGCTCCAGGATGGTCCTGCCGTGGAGCACCACGGTGCTGGGGTCGACACCAGATCGGCGGGCTCTCCGCTGATCCGCATCGAACACCCTTGCCATGCCGGACGATCTCTTTCGATCCGGCGCGGGGTGCCGGCACGCCGGAGGAGGGATGGACACCATGCACAGTACCAGTGGCTCTTCTATACCGGAGGCTGGGAACAGCTGACCCTCGTGGAGCGTGACGCAGGGTCATCGGGGCCTTGCGATGACGCCTCCGCGCTCGGCCAGGTCCGGTGCCTAACAACCTGTTGATTGCCATCGCGACCTCCGCGAGACCGGCAGAGAGAGAATCGAGGGAGACTCAGGTCTTCCGGAAACGATTCTCACCGGGGCTCCGGGGTCGATCGCTCGTCGCGATGGGGCAGGGGAGGCGCCGCACAGGCGGGATCAAGCGGGGTCCAGAAGGCCTCCGGTAGAGGCCCACGGGACGGGTCGGGTGCAAGCGAAGCACCCGACCCGTTTTTTATTTCCATTGCCAGGCGCGCTTTTTTGTCCCTCGCCGCGCCCCTCTGGTAGGCGGGCTCGATGCGGATGCTGCTGCTCGCGTTGCTGCCGGCCGTGCTCCCGGCGTGCATCGACGCCTTCGGGGACGAGACCGCGGCGCAGGGGACCGCGCTCGGCACGTTCCACGTGGTCGGGACGCAGACGGCGAACACGTGCGGTGAGGGGGCGCTCGGGGCGACGCGCCTGTGGGAGTTCGATGTCGAGCTCGCGCGCGGCGAGGGCGCGCTGTTCTGGGACAACGGCGCCAGCGTCACCGAGGGCGTCCTCGCCGAGGACAAGGTGAGCTTCTCGATCGAGGGGCGCGTGCTCGTGGACATGCGCACCGGCGACGCGCCGCCGGGGCCGCCGTGCTCCGTCGAGCGGCGCGACCGGGCGAGCGGGGAGCTCGGCGACGCCGGCGACGACGTCGCGCGGTTCAAGGCGCGGATGTCCTATGCGTTTATGCCCACGGCGGGATCGCACTGCGAGAATCTCGTGGCCGGCGAGCTCAGCTTCGCTCCGGTGTTCGCCGCGCTGCCGTGCGGGATGGACTACGATCTCACGGCCAAGAGGAGCGCGCCTCCGCCCGAGTGAGCGCCGGGTGGGCGTGGACCGCCGGGCGCGCGCCGCGGTAGGGTGCCGCGAGCGTGATGCACGTCATCCATCATCTGGGCGGGCGCGGAGGGGAGCGATCCATCCTGGTGCACGGCGGCGCGGGGAACGTCGCCCCCAGGCGGCGGCCGCTGCACGCGGCGGGCTGTCTCCGCGCGGCGCGCGAGGGGGCGCGCGTGCTCGCCGAGGGCGGGAGCGCGCTCGACGCGGTCGAGCGCGCGGTGCGCGTCCTCGAGGACGATCCGCTCTTCAACGCGGGCACGGGGGCGGTCCTCAACGAGGAGGGCCACGTCGAGCTCGACGCGTCGATCATGGAGGGCCGCGGGCTGCGGGCCGGCGCGGTCTGCGCGCTCTCGGATTTCGCCGAGCCGATCGCGATCGCGCGCGCGGCGCTGGAGGACGGCAGGCACGTGCTCTACGCCGCCCACGGCGCCGCGAGGTTCGCGCGAGCGATGGGGTTCTCGCCCGTGGGCGAGGCGGCGCTCATCACCGAGGCCGCGCGGGAGGCGCTCGCCGCGGTCCAGCAGGGCGCGGGACGCGCGACCTCCTGGGCGGGCAGCACGGTCGGCGCGGTCGCGCGGGACGCGAGCGGGCTCACCGCTGCGGCCACGAGCACGGGCGGCACGGCGAACAAGCGGGTCGGGCGGGTGGGGGACTCGCCGCTCATCGGGGCCGGGACGTACGCCGACGACGAGGCCGGGGCCGTGTCGACGACCGGCTACGGAGAGGGGATGATCCGGCTCGCGTCGGCGCACTCCGCCGTGGAGCGGATGCGCGCCGGCTGCAGCGCCGCCGACGCCGCAAGGGGGATCATCGCGCACCTGGCAGAGCGGCTCGACGTGACCGGGGGCGTCATCGCCATCGACCGGCGCGGGCGGTTCGGGCTGGCGCGGTCGACAGAGACGATGTCGTGGGCGGCGGCCGGGGACTGGGGCGAGGAGAGCGGCGTGTAGCGCGCCGGAGAACCCGAGGCCGTGCTGCCGCACGTAGCCAGCGCTGCCACGAGGATCTAGTCTGCCGGCCCCATGATCCCTGCTGGTCCCTTGCCCGTCGTCCCGCTCTCCTCGCCGCCTGAGCTGATCTGGCGTGTCCCCGGCTCGAAGAGCATCACGAACCGCGCGCTCGTGCTGGCGGCGCTGGCAGAGGGCGAGAGCACGCTGGAGGGGGTGCTCCACAGCGACGACACGCGGCACATGCGGTCCGCCCTGGAAGCGATGGGGATCGGGATCCAGGACGCCGGGCCCGAGACGCTCGTGGTGCAGGGGGGGCGGCGGCGGCTGCGCGCGCCGGAGCGCGAGCTGTTCATCGGGAACAGCGGCACCACGGTGCGCTTCCTGGCGGCGCTCGCGTGCCTGGTGCCCGGCGAGGTGGTGCTGGTCGGCGACGAGCACATGGCCAAGCGCCCGATCGCCGATCTCGTCGACGGCCTGAGGCAGCTCGGGGCGGACGTGGCGTGCGCGACCGGATGCCCGCCGCTCCGGATCCGGGGCGGCCGGCTGGAGGGCGGCACCCTGACGATGCGCGGGGACCGCTCCAGCCAGTACTTCTCGGCGGTGATGATGGCCGGCCCCTTCGCCGAATCCGCCATCGATCTGCGCATCGCCGGCGAGCTGGTGAGCCGCCCGTACGTCGAGATCACGCGCCGCATGGTCGCGGATTTCGGCGGTCGAATCGACGAGGCCACGGGCGGGTTCACCGTCCATCCCTCCAGCGGGTACCGCCCGCGGAGGTACCCGATCGAGCCCGACGCGTCGTCCGCGAGCTACCCGTTCGCGCTCGCCGCGGCCGCGGGCGGCGCCATCACCGTACCCGGCCTCGGGGAGGGGGCGCTGCAAGGGGACTACCGGTTCGTCGAGCTCCTGGAGCAGGCCGGCGCGCGCGTGAGCCAGCAGGCGGATGCCACCACGGTGCGCAGCGACGGGCGCCTGCGCGGCGTCGACGTCGACATGCACCACATCTCGGACACGGTGATGACGCTGGCGGCGATCGCGCCGCTCTTCGAGGGGCCGACGACGATCCGGAACGTGGCGAACATCCGGATCAAGGAGACGGACCGCCTCGCCGCCACGGTCGCGGAGCTCCGCCGCCTGGGGCAGGAGGTGACCCACGGCGACGACTGGCTCCGCATCGAGCCGCGCCCGCTGACGCCCGCGCTGGTGCACAGCTACAGCGACCACCGCATGGCGATGAGCTTCGCGATCCTGGGGCTGTGCCGGCCCGGGATCACGATCGAGAACCCGGCCTGCGTCGCGAAGACGTATCCTACGTTCAGGGAAGACGTCGAGCGGTGCCGCGGCGCGGTCGACGCGGCGCCTCGGGGGTAATCGCCCGGGGGAGGGGGGGG
>JAICEP010000122.1 GCA_025924095.1 Sorangium sp. | reverse complement strand
TGAACACCGTACGCCCCCGGGGCGGCGCAAAAGTGCACGCGCCTCAGGGGTGGAACAAGCGCTCCTGCCGGGCTGTCCGGGACGAGCAGTCGAACGCCTGCTGTCCCGGATCTCGTTGGATGCGCAGGGGGCCCGCTCCATTCAGCGGCAGAGCCCGCTCAGCGGAGAGAGCCGCAGGGCAGGCCACGTCGTCGTCGTGGAGACGCGATTACGCCGGATGGCCAGCGACGACGACGCACGAAATCGTGCTATCGGTCTTGCGCGCGCGCTCGAGCGAGTAGCCGGTGATGGGGAAGAAGCGCGTCTCAGCGATGGCGTAGCCGCTGCTCGCGACCAGATCGACCGCTTCCTCCGGCGTTCGGAGCAGGTACAGGTGATCGGGCGCAGGGCTGTTGACCGGCACGTTGACGAAGAGGCGTCCGCCCGGCGCGAGAGAGCGCCGCAGGCTCTGGAGCGCGGCTCGCGGATCCTCGAGGTGCTCGCAGACCTCGCTGATCACGATGCTGTCGAAGCGCTCGCCGTCGTCCACGGCATCGGCGAAATCGCGCCTCACGAGGCGCGGCGCGCGCCGCACCCCGAGCGCCTGCATGGCGTGCCCGGTCGCGTCCAAGCTCGCCGCGCTGAGGTCCCACGCGGCGACCGCGCCCGAGCGCGCATCCTCGGCGGCAAAGTAGAGCAAGAGGCCGTGGCCGGGGCCGATCTCGAGGTGGCGGTACCCCGGTGGGTTCGACGCGAGGAAGGTGTCGACGTAGTACTCCATCACCGCCGTGTGGTTCGCCCAGAAGATGTGGGAGAGGAGCACTCCGTGCATGTACTGCGTCATGTAAGCGTGGTCGTCGTAGACCTCACGCCGGGCCTCGGCGAGCGTCGAGAGGCGGTACCGGCCGGTGCGCCGGAAATAGAGCTCCTCCTCGAGGATGCGCTCGCACATCCACTTGTAGTCCGCGCAGATGCGCGGGAGGTCGTCGCCGGCGAGCCGCAGCGCGAGCGACGCGACGCGCTCCGCAAAGCCGAGCTCGGTCGCAGCAAAGCGCTTCCGCAGGAAATCGTCGTGCTCCGGCCATGCCGCCAACTGCGCCTGGACGATCCGTTCGAGCGAGGGTTGTGCGGAGAGGACGATCGATTCCATGTGCGCGAGAATAGCCCAGCTCGCGCGCACAGGGAACGCCAAACGGGCCGCTCGCGCGCAAGCATCCCTCGCTCTCGCAGCGGGCGTATCGGAGGACACAGCACCGACCGACGGAGCACCGCCGCGACGCCGGTCAAACGAGGAAGGCAGTAATGGCGCGCACCACGCGGGCGATTTCCTCGCGCGTGAGCTCAGGGAAGATGGGGAGCGCGAGCGTCTCGCGCGCGGCAGACTCCGCGACGGGAAGAGCGCCGGCCGGCGGGCCGAGCGACGCAAAGCAGGGCTGGAGGTGGAGCGGCGCTGGATAGTAGACCTCGGTGCCGATACCCCGCTCGGCCAGGGAGCTCCGCAATGGGTCGCGCAGCGACGCGTCGTCGAGGCGAATGACGTACTGATTGACGCTGTGCCCGGCGGCGCCGGTGTCAGGCAACGACAGGGGCAGGCCCGCCCCGCCGAGCAGCGCGGCATACTGCGCGGCGTGCTCGCGCCGCCTGTCGAGGAGCGCGCCGAGCCGCGGGAGCTTGCGCCGGAGGAGCGCCGCCTGGAGGGCGTCGAGCCGGAAGTTGCCGCCGACCCGCGTGTGGTGGTGCTTCCTGCGAGCGCCGTGCGCCCGCAGCGCCCGGACGCGAGCGGCGAGCTCGCCGTCGTCGGTGGTCACGAGCCCGCCGTCGCCGAAGCCGCCGAGGTTCTTGGTCGGGAAGAACGAGAAGCACCCCATGAGCCCGATCGCGCCCGCGCGGCGGCCCGCGCGCTCGGCGCCGAAGGCCTGGGCCGCGTCCTCGATGACCGGCACGCCGCGGCCCCCCGCGACAGCGAGGAGCTCGTCCATGGGAGCGCAGCCACCGAAGAGGTGGACGGCGATGACCGCCCGGGTGCGCGCGGTGAGGGCGCGCGCCAGGGAGGCCGGATCCAGGTTGAAGGAGCCGGGGAGCACGTCCGCGAAGACCGGCCGCGCGCCGATGCGATGGACGGCGCCCGCGGTCGCGAAGAACGTGTACGCGGGGCACACCACCTCGTCGCCGGCGCCGACGCCGAGCGCCATCAGCGCGGCGAGCAGCGCGTCCGTGCCGGACGAGACGCCGATCGCGTGCCGGACGCCGAGATACGCGGCGCACTCCGACTCGAAGGCATCGACCTCCGGACCGAGGATGTAGCGGCCGCTCTGGATGATCGACTGGAACACGGCGGTGAGCTCGTCCTGCATGGCGAGATCGCCGCGAGCACGGTCGAAGAAGGGGACAGGCGGCGTCAACTCTCGAGGTCCTCCGCTGCGGGGAGATCGCGGTAATGGCGGCCGGCCGCGGCGCGGGGCGCCGGGAGCGGCGCGTCCTCGTCGAGATCGAGGCAACGGACGACGTCGCCGCGTCGCTCGTAGCGATAGCCGCTCTCGGGGCAGCGCATCAGGCCGTCGCGCGAGGCGACGAGCTTGTGACCATGGCGGCTCATCCAGCCGGCGCGCCGGGCCGGCACGCCGGTGACGAGCGCATAGTCGGGGACATCGCGGGTGACCACGGCGCCGGCGCCGATGAACGCGTGGCGACCGATCGTGACGCCGCAGACGACGGTGGCATTGGCGCCCACGGTGGCGCCGCGGCGAATGCGCGTCCGGTCGAGGAAGGCGCGACGGTCGATCTGCGCGCGCGGGTTGATGACGTTGGTGAGGACGGCGGAGGGGCCGAGGAACACGTCGTCCTCGACCAGGGTGCCGTCATAGATAGACACGTTGTTCTGGATCCGGACGCCATCGCCGATGACGGCGCCGCCCGCGACGAAGACGTTCTGGCCGAGGACGCAGGCGCGGCCGAGCCGCGCGCCCGCGGAGACATGGCAGAAGTGCCATATCGTCGTCCCCTCGCCGATGTCGCAGGGCTCGTCGATGCACGCCGACGCGTGCGCGAAGAACGGCCTCGCGGGCTGGCTCACGGCGCCTCCTCCGGCGAAGGGCCGGCGGGAGGCGCCGGGCGCCGGGAACCGTCCTCCGGGGCGGCCCGCAAGGCGCCCGCCGCCGAGGGCGCGGCCCAGAGCCCCCAGGCGCCGCGCGTCGCGAGCGGCGGGCCGGCGAAGGCGATCGCGGGCGGCCTGACGCGCCCGATGAGGTAGGCCGCGCCCAGGCCGGCGACGCGACGCGCGAGCGACGCGGGGTCGTCGAAGCTCGACCGGACGGGGGGATCGCGCGGATCGATCGAGCGATCCGGGTGCGCGCCCCCGGGACGGGCCAGGGCGGCGAGCGCCGCGAGGTGGCCATAGTCGGCGACCTCGACGAGGACGGGCGCCGAGGGAGGCGTGAGCTCCGCGGCGGCGCGGCCGATGGCGACCTCGTCCGTCCGCGCGTTGAAATGCTCGCGGCGCAGGTGGGGTCGGAAGAAGACGCCGACGCAGAGCACGGCCAGGAGAGCGCCGCCGAGCGCCCTGCGCGCCCCGGCCGAGGCGCCGCGGAAGGCGCGCGCCGAGAGATCCCCCACGGCGAGGGCGAGCAGGAGCAACGCGAGGAGGGTCGCGCGCTCGGGGTGATGCGTGGGAGCGCCGTCGCGCACGAGGGCGAGCGAGAGCGCCGCGATCTGGAAGGCGGCGACCGCGCCGGGGAGCGCGTACGGACGGGCCGCGCGGAGGAGCGGCGGGAACGGGCGGGCGCTCCCCGATGCGGCGCCGCGGCGGGCGCGCCAGGCGATGAGGGCGAGGGCGAGGGAGCTCAGAAAGAGCTCCGGCTCCTCGCGGACCCTCGCGGCGGGGTACGCGAAGAGCCGCAGCAGGGTGCCGTCATCGCCCGGGCCGAGCGCGCTGCGGTAGGAGGCGACGCGGGCCAGAAAGTGCAGCGCCTCCCCGTGGGCGAAGCGGTTCCATGCGATCCACGCGGCGGGCCCGGCGAGCGCCGCGAGCGCCGCGAGCGCGAGCTTCGCCTGCGCGGCGCGGCTCTGGCCGAGGCGGGCGGCCGCGAGCAGCGCCATCGCCGCGAAGGCGGCGGCGACAGGCCAGGGCTCGTAACGGGAGAGCGTCGCGAGCACGAGCGCGAGCGCGCCGAGGAGGGCGCGCCCGGGCGGCGGCGCAGGCCCGGCCGGCGGCGTGACGAGCGACGCCACCGCGACGAGCGAGAGGGCCGCGGTCGGCAGCTCGGGGACCGTCGCCACGCCGAGGCAGGCGCTCCACGGAAACGCGCCCGCGAGCAGCGCACCGGCGAGCGCGGCGCGGCGGTCGCCCGTGATCCAGCGGGCGGAGATGTAGACGAGCGCGGCCGACGCGACGCCGAGCGCGAAGGCGACGCCACGGGCGACCTCGAGGGTCGGCGCGAGGACGGGCCCAAGAGCGCGGAAGAGCGCGCCGTGGAGCCAGAACGGGGCCGGGAGCCAGCTCGTCCCGGTCGGGTCGAGCCGGGGCGCGTGGGCCCACGCCTGCGCGAGGACCACGCGCGCGAAGTCGTCGTCGCTCACGGCCCGGAAGCCGAGCGCGAGGACCAGCGCGGAAACCGCAGCCTTGGCGAGGGCGACGAGGGCAAGGTCGCGCGCGAAAGGGGCAGCGGAGGCCACGGCCCCTCCCGCGGACGACCCTGCGTCGAGCGCCCTGCCCGCTTCCCTCCCCGACGCGGGAGCGGGCCGTAGCACGCGGGCCTACTTCTCCTGGGATTGCTCGAACTCGCGCAGCGCGCGGTCGCCCGCCGACGAGAGGTAGGCGAGCGACACGCTCGTCGCCATGAAGACGGCGGCGCAGGCGGCCGTGAGGCGGGTCATGAAGTTGCCGGCGCCGCGGCCGCCGAACACCTGGGCCGTCGCGCCGCCCATGGCCGAGCCCATCCCGCCCCCGCGGCCCTGCTGGAGGAGCACGACGAGGATCAGGAACAGACAGACGAACACGTGCACGATGTTGAGGAACGTGTGAAGCATCGGCGTCTTTCGGCTGGGTGATCTGGCCCGCGCGACGGGCCCAGGGGGCAAGGGGGCAGGCCGGCGCTCCCGTCGCGAGACGGGAGCGGCCCGCGATCTACCCCTGTTCGGCGCGCTCCGCCAGTCGGTGCGCGGCCTCGACGATCTTGGCGAAGCCGGCGGCGTCGAGCGAGGCCCCGCCGACCAGCGCGCCGTCGATATCGTCCTGGGCGAGCAGCGCATCGGCGTTGTCGGCCTTGACGCTGCCGCCGTAGAGGATGCGCGTGACGAGAGCGAGGTCCTCCGAGGCCTTCGCGAGCAGGCCACGGATGAACGCGTGCACCTCCTGGGCGTCCTCGGCGCGGGCGACCTTGCCCGTCCCGATCGCCCAGACCGGCTCGTAGGCGATGACGCCGAAGCCGGGCTGCTTGGCCAGCTCGTCGAGGAAGGCGCGGACCTGGCGCTCGACCACGGCGAGCGTCTCGCCCGCCTCGCGCTGCTCGAGCGTCTCGCCGACGCAGACGATGGGGCGCAGCTCGGCCGCGATCGACGAGGCGACCTTCCGGGCGACCGACTCGTCGGTCTCGGCGAACAGCTGCCGCCGCTCGCTGTGGCCGAGGATGACCCAGGTCGCGCCCGCGTCCTTGAGCATGCCCGAGGCGATCTCGCCGGTGAACGCCCCGGAGACCTCGGCGCTCATGTTCTGCGCGGCGATGCCGATCTCGCTCCTCGCCTCCGCGAGCTCGTGGGCCACGGCGGCGATCGCGGTGAACGGCGGCGCGATCACCACCTCGGCCCGGGTGAGCTCGCGGGTCGCCTTGGCGACGGCCGCCGCCAGCGGGCAGGCGTCCTGCCCCCCGGCGTTCATCTTCCAGTTGCCGGCGATGAGCGGACGACGCGAGGCCGCCCGCGGGGCGACGCCCGTGGCTTCGGGCGTGCCCCCGTCGTTCACGGGCTTCACTCGCTCACCTCGGCCGACCGGAGCGCCTCGACGCCGGGCAGCCGCTTGCCCTCGATGAGCTCGAGCGAAGCGCCGCCGCCGGTCGAGATGTGGTCGAAGCCCTGGGCGATCTGCTCGCCGGCCTGCTTGACCGCCGCCGCGCTGTCGCCGCCGCCGACCACCGTGAAGCCGGACGCGCCGCTCATGATGCGCGCGACGTCGAACGTGCCCCTGGAGAAGGCGGGCGTCTCGAAGAGGCCCATGGGGCCGTTCCAGAACACCGTCTTCGCCTTCTCGATCGCCTTGCCGAACAGCTCGATCGAGCGGGGGCCGATGTCGAGCGCCATCGTGCCCTCGCGGATCGCGTCGACCGACGCGGGCTCGCCCTCCGTCGCGTCGATGCTCGAGGCGATGACGGCGTCGACGGGCAGCAGGAGCTGGATGCCCCGGTCGCGCGCCTTGCTCATGATCGTGCGCGCGAGCGGGAGCTTGTCCTCCTCGATCCGGCTCTTCTGGACGTTCTTGCCCTGGGCGGCGAGGAAGGTGTTCGCCATCGCGCCGCCGATGCACAGGGTGTCGACCACGTTGAGGAGCGCGTCGACGACGTCGATCTTGTCGGAGACCTTGGCGCCGCCGAGGACGGCGACGTACGGCTTCTCCGGGCGATCGGTGAGCCGGGTCAGCGCCTTGAGCTCCTTCAGGAGGAGCAGGCCGGCGGCGCGCTCGCGCACGAGGCGCGGCAGCGCGTGCACCGACGCGTGGGCGCGGTGCACGGCGCCGAAGGCGTCGTCGACGTAGACGTCGCAGAGCTCGGCGAGCTGGCGCGCGAAGCCCTCGTCGTCCTTCTCCTCCTCCGGGTGGAAGCGGAGGTTCTCCAGGAGACAGACCTGGCCCGCGCGCAGGTCGTAGATGACCTTCTTGGGCGAGTCGCCGACGCAGTCGTCGGGCAGGTGGACCTCGTAACCGGTGAGCTCACTGAGCCGCCCCCCGCACGGCTCCAGCGAGAGCCCCTCGGTCTTGCCCGGCTTCGGGCGGCCGAGGTGCGACGCGAGGATCACCTTCGCGCCCGCTTCCATGACGAGCTTGATCGTCGGGATCGCCTCGCGGATGCGCGAGTCGTCCGTGATCTTGCCCGTCTTCTTGTCGAGCGGGACGTTGAAGTCGACGCGGATGAAGACGCGCTTGCCGCTGAGGCCGCCGGCGTCGCCGGCCGCGGCGAGGTCCTCGACGGAGCGGATTCCGGTGAGCTTCACGGCGCTACACGCCCTTCTTCGCCACGAGCCGCGCGAGGTCGATCATGCGGTTCGAGAAGCCCCACTCGTTGTCGTACCACGAGAAGATCTTCGCGAAGCGGTCGCCGAGGACCGACGTCATGGTGGCGTCGAACGTGCTGGACGCGGGCGAGCCGATGAAGTCGCCCGAGACGAGCTCCCGCTCCGTGTAGTCGAGGATGTCCTTCATCGGACCCTGGTCGGCGGCCTGCTTCATCGCGGCGTGGATGCTCTCCTTCGTGACCGGCTTCTCGGTCTCGAGGGTGAGGTCCACGAGCGAGACGTCGACCGTGGGGACGCGGATCGCGAGCCCGTCGAACTTGCCCTTGAGCGCCGGGATGACCTCGGAGAGCGCCTTGGCGGCGCCGGTGCTCGAGGGGATCATGTTGACCGCGGCGGCGCGCGCGCGGCGCAGGTCGCCCTTCCTGTGCGGGACGTCGAGCAGGTGCTGGTCGTTCGTGTACGAGTGCACCGTCGTCATCAGGCCGCGGACGATGCCGAAGTTGTCGAGCATCACCTTGGCGACGGGGGCGAGGCAGTTCGTCGTGCAGGAGCCGCACGAGATGACCGTGTGCTTCTGCGCGTCGTAGAGCTCGTCGTTCACGCCCATCACGACCGTGAGGTCGTGGCCCTTGGCCGGCGCGCTGATGATCACGCGCTTGGCGCCGGCGTTCAGGTGAGCGGCGGCCTTGGCCTTGTCCGTGAAGAGGCCCGTGCACTCGAGGACGATGTCGACGCCGAGGCTCTTCCACGGCAGCTCGGCCGGGTCCTTCAGCGCGAGGATCTCGATCTTCTGGTCGCCGATGCTGATGTGCTTGTCACCAGCGCCGACCTTCGCCGCCTTGAACTCGCGGTGGACCGAGTCGTACTGGAAGAGGTGGGCGAGGGTCTTCGGATCCGTCAGGTCGTTGATGGCGACCAGCTCGATATCCTTCACGCCGCGCTCGACGAGCGCGCGGACAATGCAACGTCCGATGCGCCCAAAACCGTTAATTGCGATCTTCGTCGCCATCACGAACTCCTGGGAAAGTGGCCGGCGCGATACGTAGTCACCTCGCGCGCGACGGTCAAGCAAAGCCTCAGCGCGCGCGGCGCACGCGACGGAGCGGCCTCTCGCCGGGGCGTCGTGGCGCGAGCGCGCCGGGGCCGGTGGGTCGGGCGGGGCGTTCGATCGAGCGGGGTGTTCGGTCGGCGTCTGGTCGGCGTTTGGCCGGCGTCTGGTCGGCGTTTGGCCGGCGTTCGAGCGGGCGAGGCGCTCGGTCGGCGCCGCGGGGCTGCGTCGCGCGGGCCTCGAGGCGGGGGAGCTCTCGCTCAGACGCCGAGGAGCCGGAGCAGGTTGTCGCGGCTCGTGAGGCCGACCTGCACCCCCTTCTTCTCGCCGCCCTGGAACACCATCACCGTCGGAACGCTCCGCACGCCGTACTTGCGGGTGGTCTCTGGAGCACCGTCGATGTCGAGCTTGGCGACCTTCACCTTGCCCTGGAAATCGTCAGCGATCTTGTCGACGATCGGGGCGAGCGCCTTGCAGGGCCCGCACCAGGTGGCCGTGAAATCCACGAGAACGGGGACGGGGGATTTCAGGACTTCAGACTCGAAATTCTGGTCGGTGAGGGTGTGGACGTTCTGGCTCGCCATGTTTGTCTCCGTCGGTGCCGCGCTGTTCAGGTTCAGGGCCGCACCCCTGTGCGCAGGGTACGACCCCGCGAGTTGACCGAGGCTGTTCCAGCCGGTCGGCCCGATGCAGAGCGGACGCCCTGTCGGGAAAGGAAACTAACTGGCGCGCACGTTTCCGGCAACCGCCAACCGGCAAGGCCCCGGGCGCGCACCCCCCGCAGATCCTTCCGCACGCGCCGCCTTTTTGGTAGAACCGCGCGCGAGCGTCCGCTCGCGCCGCGCCGAGCCAGGATGGCCCCCCGAACCCTCATCATCACGCCGACGTACAACGAGCGAGACAACCTCGCCGAGTTCGTGAGCTCCGTCCTCGCGACGGTCCCGGACGCGCACGTGCTCGTCGTCGACGACGCGTCGCCGGACGGGACAGGCGCCCTCGGCGATGAGCTCGCCGCCCGCGACGGGCGCGTCCAGGTGCTCCACCGCCCGGCCAAGCTCGGGCTCGGCACCGCCTACCTGGAGGGGTTCCGGCGCGCGCTGGACGGCGGCTACGACGTCGCCTTCGAGATGGACGCGGATCTCTCGCACGACCCGGGCCACCTGCCGGCCTTCCTCGACGCGATCGCCCGGGGCGCGGACGTGGTCCTCGGCTCGCGCAACGTGCCGGGGGGCGGCGTCGAGGGCTGGGGCCTCGGGCGGCACGCGCTCTCGAAGGGCGGCTCGCTCTACGCGCGGACCCTCCTGGGCGTCGGCGTCCGCGACCTCACCACCGGCTACAAGGCGTTCACGCGGCGCGCGCTCCTCTCGCTCGATCTCGGCAGCGTGCGCTCGAACGGCTACGCGTTCCAGATCGAGACGACCTACCGGGCGCTCCGCAAAGGGCTCCGCGTGGTCGAGGTGCCGATCGTGTTCGTCGACCGCCGCGCCGGCCACTCGAAGATGAGCCGGAGGATCTTCGCCGAGGCGATCGTCGAGGTCTTCCGCCTGAAGCTCGACGCCGCGCGCGGGCGCATCTGACCGCCGCGCCCGGCCGGTGCGCGCGCGCGACCGGCGCTCAGCGCTTGCCCGTGCGCGACGGCCTCGACGCGGCGCCCGGCCTGGCCCGCTCGTCGGCCTCGAGGTCGCCGAGCTCCTCGTCCTGCGCCTCGTCGAGATCGACGTCGTGGATGCGCGATCGCCCGGGGGGCTCCTGGTCCTCGACGCGCACGCGCGCCGCCGCGCCCTGATCGCGCTGGGCGGCGCCGTCCGGCGCGGGGCGCCCGCGAACGACGCGGGTGGCGCGGAGCAGCGCGAGCTCGGCGACGCGGCCGGCCCGGCGCACGCTCGGCGCGGCCTGCTCGCGCAGCACCCGGCCGAACACCAGCGACAGCAGCGTCAGCACCGTCGGGACGACCACCCCGAGCGCGAGGCCGACCGCGATGCGCGCGACGGTGAGGCCGAACATCGCGCCCACGAACGGCAGGCCGTCGAGGCCGCGCCGCGGCGCCACGGCCCCCTCGGGCCCGCGCGGGCGCCGCTCCTGCTCGTGCGCGCGCCGCGCCGCCTTGCGCGCGTCGCGGTACGCCTTGCGCGCGTCGCGCTCCGCCTCGCGGGCGTCGCTGTACGCTTTGCGCGCGTCGCGCTCCGAGGGGCGCCCGGCGCGCGGCCGCTCGGGGGACGCGCCGCCCGCGTCGAGCTCCGCGAGCAGCGGCGCGAGGCGCGCGGCGCGGCGGTCCGGATCGGGCTCCAGCATCGCGGAGAGGGCCCGGACGAGGCGCGGATCCGCGCGGCCGCCGAGGGCCGCGGGCACGTCGATCGCGAGCCCGCGGTGCGGCAGGTTCTCCGGCTCCTCGCCGGTGAGCAGGCAGAGCGCGGTCGCGCCGACGGCGTAGACGTCCGACGCCGGCAGCGCGCGCCCCTGGAACTGCTCCGGCGCCATGTACCCGAAGGTGCCGACCACGGTGCTCCCGCCCTCGGGGCGCAGGCGATCGCGGACCGCGCCGAAGTCGACGATCGCGAAGGAGCCGTCGGGCCGGCGGATCACGTTGTTCGGCTTGATGTCGCGGTGGATGACCGGCGGCGCGCGGCCGTGCAGGTAGTCGAGCACGCCCGAAGCGTCCCGCAAAAACCGGACGACATCGTCCCGCCCGAGCACGGCGCGGCGGCGGCGCATCGCGCCCAGGCTCTCGCCGTCGATCTTCTCCATCACGAGGAAGAGCGCTCCGTCCTCCTCGAAATGATCGAGGTAGGCCGGCAGGCTCGGATGCGAGAGCGAGGCGAGGACGCGCGCCTCGCGCTCGGCGAGCTCCACGCCCTTCCAGCTCGAGGCGCCGCGGATCTGGAACCGCTTGATCGCGACGAGCTTGCCGAGCCGCTTGTCGACCGCCTCGAGCGTGTGCCCCTGAGCCCCTTCGCCCAGGGCGCGCGTGACCACATAGCGCCCGTCGCGCAACGGCTGGCTCGGCTCGTCACCCATCGCGGGAGCGAGGGTACACCGCCCGCGCAGCGACACCAGCGCGAAGCCGCGTCGGGGCGCCCGCGGTGGCCGCGCGGCGCGAGCGTCCGGCAGCGCGGCCATCGCGGAGCGCTCTGCTAGAGTCGCAGGCGATGTCCCTGATCCTCACCCTGCTCGCGGCGTTCGCGGTCTTCTACCTGCTGTCGGGGCTGCGGCAGATCAACCAGTGGGAGGTGGCGCTGCGCTTCACGCTCGGCAAGCTGACCGGCCGCGTGACCCCCGGGATCACGCTGTACCTCCCGGGGATCCAGGAGCTCCGGCGCATCGACACGCGGATGAAGAACCGCGATCTCCTCCAGCAGATGGTGATCACCCGCGACAACGTGACCACCATGGTCGATGCGGTCGTCTACTACCGCGTCGTCGATCCGGAGCGGGCCACGCTCGCCGTCGAGAACTACGAGACGGCGATGAAGGACCGCGCGAAGGTCGTGCTGCGCGACGTGGTGGGCGAGACGCGGCTCGACGAGCTGCTCGCGCACCGCGAGGAGGTCGCCGCCAAGGTGCGCGCGCAGGTCGAGGCGGTCGCCGAGGCGTGGGGGCTGCACGTGGATATGATCGGCCTCCAGGACATCGCGCTGCCGCCGCAGATGCAGGAGGTGCTCGCGAAGGGGGCCATCGCCGAGCGCGATCGGCGCTACGTGGTCATCAAGAGCGAGGCCGACGTGGAGAGCGCGAAGAACTTCGCCGAGGCGGCGAGCATCCTAGCGCGCTCGCCCGGGGCGATGGAGCTCCGGCGCTTCGAGGCGCTCGCGAACCTCAGCCAGGGCAACACAAAGGTCATCTTCGACCTGGCGAAGCCGTACGACGACCTGCGGCACACGGCGGTGGCCATGGCGGAGGCGGCCGTCACCGAGTCGAAGCCCCAGCGCGTCCATGAGGGGCACCGCGCGGTCGACGCCGAGGCGCAGCGCGAGGCCGAGGCGGCGCTCGAGGCGGACGCCGCGCTCGAGGAGCAGCGGACGGCGCGGCGCGGGCGCATGGGCGGGGCGTGATCCCGGCGCTGACCGCGCTGAAGGCCGCCGTCGCGGCGCTGCTCGAGGCGCGCGGCGAGCGCGGGCTCTCCGCCCTCGTCGTCGGCGCCGAGCTCGCGGTCGCCGGGCCGCCCCAGCGGTGGACGATGGGGTCGCGCGAGGTGAGCGCGTCGCGCCTCTCGCTCGCCGTCGACGCGCCCGCGTTCGCGGCGCTCACGGCGGACGCGGCCCGCCTCGCGGCGGTGAAGGAGGCGTTCGCGAGCGCGGTCCGCACCCCGGAGACGGAGCTCGCCGATCTGACGCTGCTCCTGCGCCTGCCCGGCGCCGGGCGCGGGTGGAACCAGGTCTACCGGGAGGCCGCGCTCCCGGCCGCGCCGGAGCGGCCGCACCCCGACGCGGTCCTCGGCGGGGCGGCGGCGCTGCTCGACGCCTCGGGCGACGCGCGGGGCGCGGCGATGCTCCGCCGCGCGCGGCTCGAGGCAGCGCAGGTCCCGGGCAGCGGCGGGGTCCCGCTGGTCCGCTGCGTGGTGCGGCTCGACCCGGCGGACCGCGCCGCGCTCGACCGCGACGGCGAGCGCGCGGAGCGGCTGCAGCGCGCCGTGCGCAGCGCCGGCACGCGCGCCGCCGAGGCGGTCGCGTCCGTGGAGCTCGCCACGGCGCTCCGCCCGCTCGGCGGCGCGCCGCCGCTCGGCCCGGCCGAGGCGCCGGGCGCGCGGCTCGCGCGGGCGCTCGAGGCGCGCGGCACCGTCGTGGTGCCGATCTCTCGCGACGAGGACGGGTCGGGCGGCGGGGGCGTGGAGCTCGCCGTCGTGGCGTCCGGGGAGCTCCTGCGCGTCCGGATCGTCGCGGCCGCCCCGGGGCGCGAGCGGGGCTGCGACGGCTGGAAAAACGAGAACATTCGCGCAATTACGGTCGCTGCCCAGGAGGTGGCGGCGCCGGAGCGCGCCGCGGAGCTCGCTGCGCTGCTCCTCGGCGGCGGCTACCTCGCCTGACGGGGCGCGACGCGAGGACCG
>JAICEP010000121.1 GCA_025924095.1 Sorangium sp. | reverse complement strand
GGTGGCTCACTCGCCTCCTGTCCTCCGCGAGACAGCCCACAGCGCATGGCGCGCTGCTCTTGTCCTCCGCGAGATAGCCCACAACGCTTGGCGCGCTGCTCCTGTCCCCCGCGAGACAGCCCACAACGCTTGGCGCGCTGCGACAAGGATGCGGCAGCGCGCAGGTCCAGCGGCGCGCCCGTCGCCGGGCACGACCGCCGGGCTCGGTTCGAGCGAGAGAGCTGGGACACAAGGACTGCAAAATCTTAATCAGGTGCGAATGGACGCCCACAGTTCGATGGGGATCGGCAGACAAGCGGCCTAGACAGAATCCGCCCACGGTGCGATTCTGCGAGACCACCGTCCGTCCTGTCTGCTCGGCGTGAGCGGCAGTGTCGGCCGGAGGTCCAGCGCCGTGGCGAGGTGAGATGCTCTCCGCAACCTGTACTGTGAGCCAGCAAATTTACAGCGACTCGAGCATCGAGGTGTTCGAAGGCACCTGGGGCGCCGAGCGCAAGCCTGCTGTCTTCAAGGTCCTGAAGAGCGAGTTCCCGAGCTCGCGCGAGCTCGCGGCGCTCCGGCACGAGTACAACGTCCTGTGCGAGCTCGACGTCGAGGGCGTCGTCAAGGCGTACGGGATCGAGAAGCACAAGAACGGCCTCGCCCTCGTGCTCGAGATGCCGAGCAGGACGACGCTCCACGACCTCCTGCGCGCCGGCCGGCTGGAGCTCAAGGCGGCCCTGACGATCGCCCGCTCGGCGGCCCGGGTCCTCGACGAGATCCACCGCCACAAGGTGATTCACAAGGACGTCAAGCCGCACAACCTCCTTGTCGATCCGGACACCCTCGAGGTCCACTTCGTCGGCTTCGGCATCGCCACGCTGCTCCCGCACGAGACGCAGCAGGCGGTGAGCCCCGAGGCGCTCGAGGGGACGCTCGCGTACATGTCGCCCGAGCAGACCGGCCGGATGAACCGCGTGATCGACCGCCGCACCGACCTCTACTCGTTCGGCGTGACCCTCTACCAGATGCTCACCGGCGTCCTGCCGTTCAGCGAGAGCAGTCCGATGGATCTCATCCACGGCCACATCGCGCGGACGCCCGTGCCCCCGCCCGAGCGGGTCCCGGGCATGCCCGAGGCGGTGTCGCGGATCGTGATGAAGCTCCTCGCCAAGAACGCTGAGGACCGGTACCAGAGCGCCTTCGGCCTGTTCGCCGACATCGACGCGTGCCTCCGCCAGCTCTCGACCTCCGGCGCGGTGGCGCCCTTCGCGCTCGGCCAGCGCGACATCCCGGACACGCTGCGCATCCCGCAGAAGCTCTACGGCCGCGCCGAGGAGGAGCGCGCGCTGCTCGCCGCCTTCGAGCGCGCCGCAGGCGGGGAGGGCGAGCTCCTCCTCGTGTCGGGGTACTCGGGCATGGGCAAGTCGGCCCTCGTGAACGAGATGCACAGGGCCATCGCCCAGCGAGGGGGCTATTTCACCGCGGGCAAGTTCGACCACCTGAACCGCGGCGCGCTGTACACCTCCCTCGCGCGGGCGTTCCGCGAGCTCATCCGGCACATCCTCACCGAGCGGCCGGAGCAGCTCGCGCGCTGGAGCACCGAGCTCGGCCGCGCGCTCGGCACGAGCGGGCAGCTCCTCGTCGACCTGATCCCGGAGCTCGAGTGGATCGTCGGCCGGCAGCCCCCGGTCCAGCAGCTCGCGCCGGCGGAGTCGCAGGGCCGCTTCCACGCGACCTTCAAGGCGTTCGTCCGCGTCTTCGCGACCGCCGAGCACCCCCTCGTCCTCTTCCTGGACGACCTGCAATGGGCTGACCCCGCCTCGCTCAAGCTGCTCCAGGTCCTCGCCGCGGATCCGGAGCGCGGTCACCTGCTCGTGATCGGCGCCTTCCGCGACAACGAGGTGTACGCGGCTCACCCGCTCCGCGTCGCGCTCGGCGAGATCGAGAAGGCGGGCGCGCCGCTCCGCGAGCTCAGGCTCGAGCCGCTCGCCCTCGCCGACGTGGCCGAGCTGCTCTCGGACGCGCTCTCCGCGTCCCGCGCCGAGGTCGAGCCGCTCGCCCGCGTTGTGTTCGACCGGACCCAGAGCAACCCGTTCTTCGTGCGGCAGTTCCTTGTCTCGCTCCACGCCGAGGGCCTGCTCCGCTTCCACGCGGGCGCCTGGACGTGGGAGCTCGACGGCATCCGGCGGCGCACGGTCACCGACAACGTCGTCGAGTTCATGGCGCGCAAGATCGAGGCGCTCGATCCCGAGCTCGTGCGCGTCCTCCGGCTCGCGGCGTGCATCGGGCACGAGTTCGACCTGCGCACGCTCGCGGTCATCAGCGAGCGGCCGCCGCA
This sequence comes from Sorangium sp., assembly GCA_025924095.1. GTDB lineage: Bacteria > Myxococcota_A > Polyangia > Polyangiales > Polyangiaceae > Sorangium. The sequence continues at coordinate 11,032 of JAICEP010000121.1, read as the reverse complement.
CGAGACCGTGTCCGCGCTGTGGAGGATCCTGCAAGAGGGCCTGATCGCGCCCGTCGACGCCGACTACCGCCTCGCGCACGCGACCGACGGCGAGGCGCAGACCGGCGTCGACTGGCGGGTCAACTACCGCTTCTTGCACGATCGCGTCCAGCAGGCGGCCTACTCGCTCATCGGCGAGGACCACAGGAGAGAGGTCCACCTCAGGATCGGGCGGCTCATGCTCGCGAGCAGCGAGGGCGCCGCGCGGGAGGAGGCGCTCTTCGACATCGTCAACCACGTCAACATCGCGGCGCCCATCGTGACCTCCCCCGCGGAGCAGGCCACGGCCGCCGAGCTGAACCTCGCCGCCGGCAGGAGGGCCAAGGCGGCCACCGCCTACGAGGCCGCCGCCGGCTATTTCCGCGCGGGCATGGGGTTTCTGCCCCGCGGCGGCCTCGACGACCACTACGAGCTCGCCCTCGCGCTCCACAGGGAGCGCGCCGAGGTCGAGTCGCTGTGCGGCGCGTTCGAGGAGGCCGAGCGGCTCTGCGCCGCGGCGCTCGCCCGCGCCCGGACGGCGATGGACAAGGTCTCGATCCAGCTCGTCCAGGCGAACCAGTACCTGCTCCAGTGGCGCAACCACGAGGCGACCCTGGTCCAGAAGGCCGGCCTCCGGCTCCTCGGGTGCCCGATCCCCGAGGACAGGGACGAGGTCGCCGCGCTGCTCGAGCGGGAGCTCGAGGCGGTGCCGGTCCTCCTCGGAGGGCGGAGCATCGAGGAGCTCGCCCACGCCCCGAGGACGACGCGCCCCGAGGACCCGGTGACGCTGGAGCTCCTCGTCAACCTGTTCTTCGGGGCCTACAACTCGAGCGATCAGACGCTCGCGAACCTCGCCATCGTGAAGATGGTGACGCTCTCGCTGCAGCACGGGAACAGCGATATGTCCGCCTTCGGATACGTCGCGTACGGCATGGTGGTGGGCCCGCTGCTCGGCGAGTACGAGACGGCCTATCGGTTCGGCCGGATGGCCATCGAGCTCGCGGACCAGCTCGACAACCTCGTCCTCCGGGCCAAGACCTACCACATCTTCTCCGCGGACGTGCACAGCTGGACGCAGCCGCTGCGGAGGGCAGATCCCTATTACGACCGCGTCTACGACCTCGGGCTCCAGGCCGGCGACTGGACGGCCATGGGCTACATGATCAGCCAGAGCGGCTCGGACCGGCTCACCTACGGGATGCCCCTCGCGGAGCTCGCGCAGCTGACCGACACGCACCTCGCGTTCCTGCGGCGCGCCCGGAGCCAGGACATCATCGATATCCTCCTCGCGGGCGTGATCCAGCCCCTGAAATGCCTGCAAGGGCTCACGAAGAGCCGGCTCAGCTTCGACGACGGCGCGTTCGACGAGGCGTCCTACACGGCGAGGCACGGCGGCTCGCCCTACCACATGGGGTGGCTTGTCCACGCCAAGATCCGGAATGCCTATCTGTTCGGCGACAGGGCGAGCTTCGCCGATCTGATGCCGAAGCTCGCCGTGATCGAGGGCGCCTTGCCCACGCACGCCAAGGTGCCCGAGGCGACGTTCTATGCGGCGCTCATGCGGATCGCCGCGTGCGAGGGCGCCGAGGGCGCCGAGCGGCGGGAGCACGAGGCGCAGCTGGAGCGGCTCCTCGATCGGATGAAGCGGTGGGCCGACGCCGGGCCGGACAACGTCCTTCACAAATACCTGCTCCTGCTCGCCGAGCAGGCCCGCGTCGAGGGGCGGAGGGCCGAGGCCATGGACCTCTACGAGCGGGGGATCGAGGCGGCGCGGCAGGCCGACTACATCAACGACCAGGCGCTCGGCAACGAGCTTTATGGCAGGTTCTGGCTCGCCCAGGGCAGGGCCGAGTTCGCCGGCATCTTCCTGCGCAGGGCGCTTTATCTGTACGAGCGCTGGGGGGCGAGCGAGAAGGCCGAGGCGCTGCGCGAGGAGCTCGCGCCGGCCGCCCCGTCGGCCGAGGGCGGGCCTCTCGCGCTCTCGCCGACGAGCACCGCGCTGCAAGGGCTCGTCGCGGGGGAGCGCTTCGATCTCGCCACGGTCCTCGAGACAGCGCAGGCCATCTCGAGCGAGATCGTGCTGGACAAGGTGCTCGATCAGGTGCTGCGCATCGTGATCAAGAGCGCCGGGGCGAGCCGGGGGTTCCTGATCCTGTCGCGCGGCGAGGTGCTGACGGTCGAGGCGATGATCTCGGTCGACCCCGACACGGTGAGCCTCGGGCTCTCGATGCCGCTGGAGGCGCGCCTCGATCTGGCCCGCTCGGTCGTGCACTACGTGGCGCGCTCGCGCGAGGCGCTCGTGATCGGGCGCGCGGCGGACGATCCCCGCCTCGCCGGCGATCCGCACGTGATCGCGCGCCGGCCGAGATCGATCCTCGGCTTGCCGCTCCTGCACCAGGGCCGGCTGAGCGGCGTGCTGTACCTGGAGAACCACCTCGCCGAGCACGCGTTCACCGCCGATCGCATCGAGCTCTTGCGGCTCCTCTCCTCGCAGGCCGCGGTGGCGGTCGAGAACGCGCTGCTCTACACCGACCTCACGGCCGTCAGCGCCGAGCTCCGGGAGGCGAACGAGCGGCTGGAGCGGGAGGTGCGGGAGCGCACGGAGGAGCTCTCGCAGGCGAACGAGCGCCTCTCGGCGCAGGGCGAGGAGCTCCGGGAGACCAACCTGCGCCTCTTGCACGAGCTCGGCGAGCGCGAGCGCGCCGAAGAGGCCCGCGCCCAGCTGCATGAGGAGGTGATCCGGTTCCAGCGGGCGAAGATCTCGGAGCTGTCGACCCCGCTCGTGCCCATCACGAACGACGTCATGGTCATGCCGCTCATCGGCACGCTCGACGAGGAGCGCGCGGAGGACGTGCTGCAAACCCTGCTCGACGGCGCGGCCAGGAGCAGCGCGCGCGTCGTCATCATCGATGTCACCGGGATCAAGGGGGTCGATCACCGCGTGGCGAACGCCCTGATCAACGCGGCGAACGCCCTCCGGCTGCTCGGGGCCCAGGCCGTGCTGACGGGCATCCGCGGCGAGGTCGCTCAGGCGCTCATCCGGCTCGACATCGACCTGTCGCGCATCGTGATCCGCGGGACACTGCAGAGTGGGATCGCCTACGCCGTCGGCCGAGCGGGCGGCGCGAGCTCTTCGGGGCCGCGCGTGTAGGGCCTCGCCGGATGTCCCTACGTCGAATCGTGTAGACAGCTCTGGAGCGGATGGCGCATCATGAGCTCGCCAGTCCGCCGGGGGGTGCACTGATTCATCGTGCGCCGTGCGGGGTACGAGGCGTACGGATCCGCCGAACAACAGGGCGGCTCCTCGCGGGTGGAGGGGGTGAGGCGTATGGTCCAGAGAATCGGTCGGTTCATCGTCGGGGTCTGCGTGGCGGCGGGGCTCGCGGCCCTGGGCTGCGACAACGGCGGCGCCGGCAGCGGCGCGCCGGGCGCGCCGAAGCCGAAGCTCGCCTACATCACGAACGGGGTCGCCCCGTTCTGGACCATCGCCGAGAAGGGCGTCATCGACGGCGCGAAGGAGTACGACGCCGAGGTGAGCGTCGTGATGCCGAGCGACGTGAACGACCAGATGCAGCGGGTCGAGGATCTCTTGATCCGCGGCGTCGACGGCATCGCGATAAGCCCCATCGACGCGGAGAACCAGGTCCCGCTGCTCAACAAGGCGGCCGCGAAGACAAAGCTCATCACGCAGGACTCGGACGCTCCGAAGAGCGAGCGGATCGTGTACATCGGCATCGACAACTACGTCGCTGGCCGGATGGCGGGGCAGCTCGTGAAGGAGGCGATCCCCGGCGGCGGCAAGCTGGCGATCTTCGTCGGGCGGCTCGAGGGGGACAACGCCCGCAAGCGCCGCCAGGGCGTGCTCGACGAGCTGCTCGATCGCCCGGACAACAGCGCCGGGAACGACCCGCTGAACCAGGAGCTGAAGGGGGCGAAGTACACGATCATCGCGACCGTGACGGACCAGATCGACGCCGCCAAGGCGAAGAGCAACGCCGAAGACATGATGTCGGCGCACCCGGACCTCGTCGGCCTCATCGGTCTGAACGCGTACCACACGCCGGCCTTGCTGGAGGCGCTCAAGCAGGCGGGGAAGATGAGCTCGATCCAGATCGTCGGCTTCGACGAGCAGGACGCGACGCTGCGCGCGATCCAGGACGGCGAGGTCGTCGGCACGGTGGTGCAGAACCCGTACATGTACGGCAAGGAGTCGGTGCGCGTGCTCGCGGCGCTCGTGCGGGGCGACAGCTCCGTCGTGCCCCCGAGCGAGTTCATCTCGCTGCCGGCCCGGCAGATCCGCAAGGGCAACCTGGGCGAGTTCTGGGCGGATCTGAAGCAGAAGGCAGGCAAGGCCGAGTGAGCCCCCGGGCGGCCGCGGCGCGCCGCCCGGGCTGACGACCCCTGAAGCGAATGAACGCCTCCTCGCCCGACCTGGACGCGACACCGCTGCTCGAGGCGCGCGGCCTGACCAAGCGCTTCCCCGGCGTGCTCGCGCTCAGCGACGTTCACGTCGCGCTCGGCCGCGGCGAGGTGCTCGGCATCGTCGGCGAGAACGGCGCTGGCAAGAGCACCCTCATGAAGATCCTCGCCGGCGTCGAGGCGCCCGACGCCGGCGAGCTGCGCCTCGACGGGCGGCCGGTCGCGCTCGGCTCGGTGAGGGAGGCGCTCTCCCGCGGGATCGCGCTCATCCACCAGGAGCTCAACCTGGCGGAGAACCTCGATATCGCGGCCAACATCTTCCTCGGCCGGGAGCCGCGGCGGGGCGGCTTCATCGACGAGGGCAGGATGGAGCGGGAGGCGCGGGCGATCATGGCGCGGGTCGGCCTCGCGTGCTCGCCGCGCGCGCTCGTCGGCGGCCTGTCGCTCGGGCAGCGTCACCTCGTGGAGATCGCGAAGGCGCTGTCCGCGAACGCCCGGGTGCTCATCATGGATGAGCCGACGTCGTGCCTGTGCCCGCACGAGGCCGAGGCCCTGTTCCAGGTGGTGCGGGAGCTCCGCGCGGGCGGCATCGGCGTCGTGTACATCTCTCACCGCCTCGGCGAGGTGACGGCGCTGTGCGATCGCGTGCTCGTGCTGCGCGACGGCGAGAACGCGGGCGAGCTGCCGCGCGGCGAGATGCGCCACGATCGCATCGTGCGGCTGATGGTGGGCCGGGATCTCTCCCAGTTCTATCCGCACGTCCCGCACCCGCCGGGCGCGCCGGTGCTCGAGGTCTCCGGCCTCCGGACGCCGCGGCACCCCGAGCACGCGCTCTCGTTCACGGTGCGCGCCGGCGAGATCGTCGGCGTGGCGGGGCTCCTCGGCGCCGGGCGCACGTCGCTGCTCCGGACGCTGTTCGGTGTCACGCCGGCGGCCGGCGGCGCCGTGCGCGTGGCCGGGCGGGCGATCACCCCGCGCACGCCGCGCGACGCCATCGCCGCCGGGATCGGCCTGGTCCCGGAGGATCGCCAGCAACAGGGCATCATCCTGGAGATGGCGATCCGGTCGAACGTGAGCCTGCCGAGCCTCCGGCGGGCGCAGCGCTACGGCCTCCTCGACCGCGCGGACGAGCGCCGGATGTCGGCCGAGATGATCCGGGAGCTCGACGTGCGGACGCCGAGCGACGCGCAGCCGGCGCAGCACCTCTCGGGCGGCAACCAGCAGAAGGTGGTCATCGGAAAGTGGCTGTCGATGTCGCCGCGCGTGCTCCTCCTGGACGAGCCGACCCGCGGCATTGACGTCGGCGCAAAGCACGAGATATACCAGCTGATGGAGCGATTGGCCGCGAGCGGCATGGCCACCCTGTTCGTCTCCAGCGACATGGAAGAGGTGATGGGCATGTCCGATCGAGCGCTGGTGATGCACGAGGGGCGCATCGCCGGCGAGCTCGGCCGCGCCGGGCTGAGCGAGGAGGCGATCTTGCAGCTCGCGACCGGCAGCGACGCCGCGGCGTGACCCGGAGCCATCGAGGCGGGGCCGAGGCCAGAGGAGCATGCCTGTGACGACGACACGTGATCTCCGGGCGCGCGGCTCCGTGCCGCCCGCGCCGCCCGCGCCCCCCGCGTCGCTCGTGCCGAGCACGCGGCGGAAGGTGCTCGGCGTCTTCTGGCTGCTCCTCGCCGTGTCGCTCGGCACGGCGCTCATGAACGGCAGGTTCCTCCTGGCGGAGAACCTCGAGAACCTGATCCGGCGGACGGCGCTGTTCGGCATCCTCAGCATCGGCGCGGGCTTCGTGATCATCACGGGCGGCATCGACCTGTCGATCGGCTCGGTCGTGGCGCTCGCCGGCTGCATGCTGCCGTGGCTCCTCTCGGTCCAGCACTGGCCGCCTTCGCTGGCGGTGCCCGTGCTGCTCGGCATCTCCCTCTGCATCGGGCTCGCGCACGGGCTGCTCATCACGAAGCTGCGGCTCCAGCCGTTCGTCGTGACGCTCTGCGGGCTCCTGCTCTACAGGGGCACCGCGCGCGGGATCTCGGGCGACCAGACGCAGGGGTTCGGCATGGGGTTCGAGTCGCTGCGCTACCTGTCGGTCGGCAGCCCGTTCTCCCTCCCCGTGCCGTTCCTCTCGTGGATCTCGGAGGGGCGCTTCAGCCCGTACGCGGTGCACCCGTTCACGGGCGCGAGGACGCGCCTCGCGGCGATCACGTGGATCGACATCCCGATGCCGTTCCTCCTGTTCCTCGCGATCGCGATCGCGGCGTCGATCTTCCTGAACCGCACCATTTACGGCCGCTATCTGATGGCGCTCGGCCGCAACGAGCAGGCGGCGCGCTACAGCGGGGTCGACACCGACAGGATGACGATCCTCGCCTATGTGCTGTGCTCGGTGCTCGCCTGCTTCGGAGGCATGCTGTTCGCGCTGGAGGTCAACTCGGCCCAGCCGGTTGATTTTGGCAATTTCTACGAGCTCTACGCGATCGCCGCCGCCGTGCTGGGCGGCTTCAGCCTGCGTGGAGGCGAGGGCGCGGTGCTGGGGGTGATCCTCGGCACCGCGCTGATGCAGGTGCTGCGCAACGCCATCAACATGCTGGGCGTCCCGACGCAGATCGAGTTCGCGGTGATCGGCGCCGTCATCCTGATCGGCGTCATCGCGGACGAGCTGGTCAGGCGCTATGCGGCGGGGCGGCGCAAGGTGCTTGGCTCATGAGGTCATGAGCTCGCGGCGGCGCTTCCAGCAAGCCGCCGCCGAGATGGGCCGAGGCCCAGCCAACGCCCCGGCGGCGCGACGCCCGCGGCCGCGGTCGCAGGACGCGCCTCGCGGCGTCGACACGGTGCGTAAGGCGCAACGTCGCTGTCCTCGCCAGGAGCCCGGCATGGCGGCGCGCGAGAGCGCGCAGATCGCGTGCTACGCTGAAAGATCGCCGGCGTTCCACGCGGAGCAGGAGCGAGCAACGGCCCGGGGGGGGCGGGCCGCGAACCGCCTGCGCCACGTGGAAACATGAATTAAGTCGCTGGCTTACGATAGCCGTGGAGAGGCCTTCACGCGGCGAATCCCGCGTGGAAAGGGGATGGCGTGATGCGGAAGCGAATTTCTTGTGGAGCTATAATTGTTCATCTGACGCTGGGGCTCGCCGGCTGTGTGGCCGGCGCCGAGGAGCCCTCGCTCGGGGCGTCGGCCGTCCCGATCGGACGCGGCGTCGCGGCCCTGGCGGGCGCAGGGGCCGCCTCGGTGTGGGGGCCGGCCGACAAGTCGTTCCTGGGCACCTCGACGACCGCGACATCGCGGGTCTACTTCACCGGACACCGCGGCATCGTGTCCGAGGTGTTCTATCCGGTGCTCGACACCGTCAACACCGTCGACTTGCAGTTCCTGGTGGGGGATACGGCGAAGACCTTCGTCGATGAGGAGAAGCACCAGAGCTACACCGTCACCCAGCCGGACAAGCGCTCCATGCGGTGGCAGGCGGTCACCAGCAACAGCGGCCACAACTGGCGGATCACCAAGACCATCTTCGCCGATCCCGGCCGCAGCTCGCTGATCCAGCGCGTCCAGTTCGACGCGCTGAACGGCAGGAACGTCACCCAGTTCAACCTCTACCTGCTCCACAACCCGGCGATGGACAACTCCGGGGCCGGCGACAGCTCGAAGACCGCGACGGCGGGCGGGCGCACGATGCTCGTCGCCTCGGAGAACAGCCGCGTCTCGGCGCTGGCCATCTCGCGATCATGGAAGACGCTGACCTCGGGCGGCCCGCCGATGGTGTCGAGCGGCTTCGTCGGCGAGACGGACGGCTTTACCGACCTGCTCGGCGGCGCCGCCGACAGGACCATGAACTGGCGCAACGACCTGGCGAGCGGCGGCAACGTGGCGCAGATGGGCTGGGTCGACCTCGGCGCGAGCGCCGTCACGAGCCTCTCGTTCGACGTGGTGCTCGGCTTCGGCACGACCGAGACCGAGGCGACGACCACCGCGAACGCGACGCTCGGCAGCAACCTGACCACCCTGCGAACCACCTACGACAGCGGGTGGAACAGCTACACCGGCGGGCTCAACAACCAGGGCGGCACCGCCGACGACCAGTATTACCTCGCGGCGATGTCGCTCAAATCGATCCAGGACAAATCGAACGGCGCCATGATCGCCGGGATGGGCACGCCGTGGGGCGAGACCAACGGCGACGCCAACAACGGCGGGTATCACCTGGTCTGGCCGCGCGATCTGTTCAAGTTCGCCAGCGCGCTCGTGACCGCCGGAGACACGGCGGCCGGGACCTCGGTGGTCAACTACCTGTTCAACACGCTCCAGCAGTCGAGCGACTGCGGCGTCGCCGAGTACAACGCGCCGAGCTGCCCGCAGGGCTACAGCCGCGTCGGCCGCTTCCCGCAGAACGCCTGGGTCAGCGGCTGGCAGTACTGGCAGGGCACGCAGATGGATGAGCAGGCGATGCCGATCATCCTCGCCTGGCGCCTGGGCCCGTCGGTGTCCAACCCGCTGTGGCCGAAGATCAAGAAGACGGCCGACTACATCGTCAACACCGGCCCGTGGACGCAGCAGGAGCGCTGGGAGGAGAACGCCGGGTACTCGCCGTCCACGATCGCCGCGGAGATCGCCGGCCTCGTCTGCGCCGCCACGATCGCGCGCGCGAACGGCGACACGACGAGCGCGGCCCGCTACATGGCCGCCGCCGACGCCTGGCAGCAGGGCGTCGACCGCTGGACGTTCACGAACACCGGCTATCACGGCGACGGCAAGTACTACCTCCGCATCAACCCGTCGGCGCGGGGCAACACCGGCACAGGACCGCAGGTGTATAACCCGGTGTCCGGGCCGGACGCGGCGATCTCCTTCACGATCGGCAACGGCGGTGGCACGCACGACCAGCGCTACATCGTCGACGGCGGGTTCCTCGAGCTCGTGCGGATGGGGGTGAAGCGCCCGGACGATCCGTCGATCCTCGCGACGTTGCCGGAGTACGACCTCATCCTGAAGCGCAGCATCGCCGGCAAGGGCGACGCCTGGTTCCGCTACAACTACGATGGATACGGCGAGAAGAACGACGGCAGCAACTTCGACGGCGTCGGCGGCCGGGGCCGGCTGTGGCCCATCTTCACCGCCGAGCGCGGCATGTTCAAGATCGCCGGCACGGGCGTCGGCAGCGATGGCACCCCGTTCCTGACCGCGGTGAAGGCGTTCTCGACGCCGCAGGGCTTCATCCCGGAGCAGGTGTGGAGCGAGACGACGAACGTCACCGGCTGGATCGTCGAGAAGCCGGGGAGCGCCACGGCGGGCACCCCGACAAGGTCGATGAGCCCCCTGAACTGGGCGATGGGCGAGTACATCAGCCTGCTGGCGTCGATCCGCGCGGGCAAGGTCGTCGACATCCCGTCGGTGGTCTGCAGCCGCTACAACGCCTGCGTCGTGCCGCCCGCGTCGGGCCAGGCGGGCGTCGTGTTCAACGCGACCGCGACCACCGTGGTCGGCCAGCACGTGTACGTCACCGGCAACACCGCGGCGCTGGGCAGCTGGAATACAGATCTCGGCGTCCCGGTCGATCCGCGCAGCTACCCGGTGTGGACGAACCGCGCCAACCTGCCGGCCAGCAGCGCCCTGCAGTACAAGTACTACCGCAAGAACGCCAATGGCACCGTGACCTGGGAGAACCGGCCCGGCGGCAGCAATCGCACGATGAGCACCCCCGCGTCCGGCGGGACGCTCACGCTCAATGACACGGTGAGCTGGTAAGAGAAGCGCGGCGCGGGCGAGGGGAGGGGGTGAGCGCCGCGCGGCGGCCGACTGGCTAGAGCGACAAACGGGTTGAAATCCCGAAAAAAAGCAGAAATTTCACAGGGAGGCGAGGAGGCGCGGAGGGAGAGACGGCGAGAGGGAGAGATTCTTTTCTTTCTTCCTCCCCGCCTCCCCGCCTCCCTGTGAAATTTCTCCCGGTTTCAACATGATTGGTGCTCTAGCTGGCCGTCGGCTCGCCCCTCAAGGCTGCATGAGCCCGCGAATCACCTGCTCGGTCTGCTCGGCGAGCGCCGCAAGGAGCTCGGCCGCCGGCCGCGGCCTGGCGAGGGCGGCGCTCTGGCCGGCCCAGAGCGACAGGTAGTCCTCGCGCCCCGCCGCCGCCGCGGCCCGGCGGATCGGCTGGGTGAGCCAGTTCTGGACCGGATACTCCGGCACCTCGGGCTCGTGCGGCGTCAGGGCCTCGACGAACGCGTTGGGGATGCCCCGCGCGGTGCGGCCGGAGAACACCCGCGTGAGCACGGTCGTGCGCGCGTGCGGCGAGGCCAGCGCGCTGCGGTGGCCGGCGCTCGCCCCCGACTCCTCGCACGCGAGGAAGGCCGTCCCGATCTGCACCCCGCTGGCGCCGAGCGCGAGCGCCGCCGCGACGCCGCGGCCGTCGGCGATGCCGCCCGCGGCGACCACCGGGGCCCGCACCGCGTCCACGACCTGCGGGATGAGCGACAGCGTGCCGACCAGCGACTCCCGCACGGGCCGCAGGAACGCGCCGCGGTGCCCCCCCGCGTCGCTGCCCGAGGCGACGATGAGGTCGACGCCGGCCTGATCGAGCGCGATCGCCTCGTCGACCGTGGT
>JAICEP010000120.1 GCA_025924095.1 Sorangium sp. | reverse complement strand
TCGCGCAGAGCGTGGCCTGGCTTGTGCGCGCCGCGCGCGCGCAGGGGCGCGTCGTGGTGTGGGTGACCGCCGTCTACGGCGAGATCGACGCGGCCCCGGACGCGCTCCGCGGGCAGACGCACACCGGCAGCGCGTGCTGCGCTCGCGGCACGTGGGGCGCCGAGCTGTTCCCGGCGCTCGTGCCGGTGCGGGCCGAGCGCCCCGCGGGGACGGCGGAATGGCACGTCGAGAAGCGCTGGTATTCGCCCTTCCGCGACACCGATCTGCACGCCCGGCTGGAGGAGGCGGGCGTGACCGCCGTGGTCCTGTGCGGCGTCGCGACAAACGTGTGTGTCCTCGCCGCCGCGCGCGACGCGCGCCGGCTCGGCTACGACGTCGAGGTCCTCGGGGACGCGACCTCGGCGGGGACCGCGGGCAAGCACGCCGCGGCGCTGCGCGAGATCGAGGGCCTGGGCGGCCGGCACCGCCGCTGGGCCGACCTGCTCACCGACGGACCCGGGCCGGTGCGCGTCACGGGCATCGGCGCGGGCGAGACGTCGCTCTGCTGCGGCGCCCTCGACGAGGGCCTCGCCGAGGGCGCCGGAGCCTTCGCGGCTGTCGAGCGCGAGGTCGCGTGGACCACGATGCTCCACCGCGGCGGGGAGGTGCCGCGCCTCGTCGCGATCCAGGGCGAGCGCACGCCCGACGGCGCCGCGCCGCTCTACCGGCACCCGGTCGACGAGCAGCCCGAGCTCGGCGCCTTCACCCCTGCCGTCGACCGCATCCGAAGGGAGGTCGAGCGACGCGTCGGGCACCCGCTCAACCATTGCTTGCTCCAGCTCTACCGCACGGGGCGCGACTGGATCAGCGAGCATTCGGACAAGACGCTCGACCTCGTGCGCCCGTCGTTCATCGTGAACGTCTCGCTCGGACGACAGCGCACCATGGTGCTCCGGCCCAAGCGCGCCGCGGAAGGGGAGGCCCTCCAGAAGGTCCCTCTGCCGCACGGCTCGCTGCTGGTCATGGACCTGGAGACGAACCGCCGATTTTATCACGCCATCCGGCAGGAGGGCGACGCGGAGGGCGAGGGCCGGACGTCGCGGATCTCGCTCACGTTCCGGCACATCGGCACGTTCCACGATCCGGCGACCGGGGCGGTCTGGGGCGTCGGCGCGCCCGCCTCGGATCGCGCCGACGCCGAGGCGCGCGCCCGGGCCAGGTCCGCGCTCCCCGGGCCGGAGCGCGAGGGGGCGGAGCGCGCCGAGGCAGAGCGGATGTTGCAGCTCTTCCGCGCCGAGAACATCGACCCTGCCTTCGATGCCGCCGCCTACCGCGCGGGCTTCGAGGCGCTCAACTTCCGCACGTTGCAGGAGCCCGGAGGCGACCGGTGAGCGGTCGTCCTGGGCGCGCTCTCGGGCGTCGAGCGCGAGCTCGCGCTGTGGGAGGCGCGGGCTCGGCTGAAGGGGCGCCTCCTTGCCGTGGCTTGGCGGTCGTGCTGAGGGATTGCGCATGCGCCACCTCGAACCATGGGCTCTGTGCATCACGATCCTCTCTGCCGCTTGCAGCTCCGGCGACGGTTCGCGCGGGGACCCAGGGACGGTCGGGGCCGGCGGGTTCTCGGGCGGCAGCGCGTCCGGCGGCGGTGACACCGTCGCCGTGAGCTCGGGCAGCGGCGGGACGGGCGGCAGCCCGGTCAGCGCTGGAGGCGGCGGGACGGGCGCCGGCGAGGGCGGCTCGGGAAGCGCGGGAGGGACACCCGCGGGGCCGGCGCCCTGTGAGCCCCTCGCGACAGGACAGCGGCTCGCGTTCCCTGGGGCCGAGGGGTTCGGCCGCCTGTCGTCAGGCGGACGCGGCGGGGACGTGTGTCATGTGACCCACCTCGACGATTCGGGCCCAGGCTCCCTCAGGGAATGCGTGAGCGCGGGCAACCGGACGGTCGTGTTCGACGTGAGCGGGTGGATCACGCTCAGCAGCAATCTGGGAATCACGCAGAACAACATCACCATCGCCGGACAGACGGCTCCGGGGGGCGGCGTCGGGGTCCGAGGCAGGAAATTCTCCATCGGGGGCGATAACATCATCGTTCGCTTTCTGCGGGTCCGCCGCGGCATCGTCGCGACCACGGCGAGGGACGACGCGATGACCGTGAGCTCGGCGGCGAGCGATGTGATGATCGACCACTGCTCGGTCGGCTTCGGGACCGACGAGAACTTCTCCATGCCAGGGGACGAAGCCGTGGGGCCGAGGAACCTCACGGTGCAATGGTCGATCGTCGCCTGGGGCCTCGCGCGCAACAACCACTCCGCGGGGTCGCTCCTCACCGCGAGCAACGCCACGATCCATCACTCCGTTTATGCTTTCAACGGTACGCGCAACCCGAAGGCGCGCTCCGAGGACGGGCGCGTGCTCGACTTCGTCAACAACGTCATCTATGGCTGGAACGCTCCTGATCCGTACGGCGAATCACAGGGCTGGAGCATCAGCAAGCACCCGTTCATCATGGCGGACACGGCGAACGGCATGCACTACGCGAACGCCGTCGGCAATTACTTCATCGCCCACGGCGAGCGGACCGCGACCCAGGCGTTCGTGTCGGGGTCGACAAACGCGGATGGGGTCCCCACGTACAACCTCTATTTCGAGGGCAACCTGCTCGACGGTAACGGCAACGGCGTGCTCGACGTATCGAAGGACGACTGGAGCATGGTGGGTACGGCGACGCAGCTGAACGAGCGGCTCGCCGCGCCGCAGGTCTGCGCCGACGATGCGCCTCTGGCCTACGAGCGCGTGATGGCCGGGGCTGGCGCGGTGATTCCTGCCCGCGATGAGGTCGACGCCTTGCTCGTGCGGAACATCGGCGACCAGGGCGGCATCAAGATCCAGGACGAGTCGGACCTCGGCGTGGGCGCCGATGGGTACGGCGCGCTCGCCACCGGAGCGCCGATGGCCGACACGGATCGTGATGGCATGCCCGACGCCTGGGAGACGGACCGAAACCTCGACCCGAACGGCGCCGACGACCGGAACGGGGATGACGACGGGGACGGCTACACGAACCTCGAGGAGTACCTCAACGAGCTGGCCGCGCCGGCCTTCCCGTGAGGGGGAATCCCCCAAGTTGAGGTGGAACGGTGGAGCTCTTGCTCCCGTCTCCCGGTCAGCCTCTCCCGCGCGCGGCGCCGCGCGGGCGCTGCCAGCCTGGAACGAGCCCTCGCGCAGGTTGATGCCGTGCTCGATGTACGCCTTCAGACAGCAGGCCATGTGCATCCAGCCCTGGCAATTCCCGTAGGAGGCCTGCAATCCGCTCTCGGTCTCCTTCCAGCCCGACTCGGCGATCCGGACGAGCGTCGAGCTCGGGCCCAGGGACTCGAAATGCATCTCCACCCTCGTGTTGTAGGGGAGCTCCTTCACCGATTTCCCGTCGCCGGCGTCGCCGGGCTCGCCGGCCGCCCACTCGAAGGCGATGAGCTTGTCGGCGATGACCTGCTTGACGTGGACAGGAAAGGGCTTGCCGCCATCGAAATCGGCGAAGCTCCACAGGACGGTCGCCCCCTCGTCGAGCGGACCGCTCGCGCCGCCCGTCGTGAAATACCCGCTGAGTTTCTTCGGGTTGTAGACCGCATCGAAGACCTCGTGGACGGGCTTCTGGATCTTCGTCTGCACCTGAAATTTGAGCTCCATGACGCCTCCTTGTCGCGGCAACGCCTCGACCCCGCACGGCGCACCGGCGCGCCGATGCACCGGCGTGCGGACGTACCGGCGCACCGGCCGTACGGACCTACTTGCACGCGTCGATTGACCGCCCCCGCATCATGTTATATTCTTATAACATGTCAAGCGCTGAGCCGGATGACCTCGTCTTCAAGGCGCTGGCAGACGGTCGAAGGCGAGAGATCCTGGACTTGCTCGCCGGCGGGCCGAAGACCACGGGCGAGCTCTGCGACCATTTCGCCGACTGGGATCGCTGCACGGTGATGCAGCACCTCGGCGTGCTGGAGAAGGCCGATCTGGTGATCGCCAGGCGCGAGGGGCGCCACCGCTGGAATTACCTGAACGTGCTCCCGATCAAGCGGATCCACGACCGGTGGATCAGCCGCTACGCGTCCGCCGCGGTCGATCTCCTCGATCGGCTGAAGCGCGATCTGGAGACGTGAAGCGGGAGGCGCGCGCAGCTCGAAGCGCCCGCGTCTCGCGCAGGGATCGCCTCGCGGTCCCTACAGCCGCTTCTCGAGCACGACGAGGCCCCCGCGCCGCACGAACCCGAGCTGCTCGTTCAGCGCCAGCATCCCCGGGTTGTTCGACTCGACCGCCGTCGCGATCCGCGCGTAGCCCCGGCGCCGCGCGAAGGCGACCGTCTCCTGCTTGAGCGCCCTCGCCACCCCGCGCCCGCGGCTCCCCGCCGCCACGCCCGTGAACAGGTGGTCGAGGCACGCGGGGTCCTCCTCGTTCCGGTGCAGGATGCACAGCCCGACATACCGGCCTCCTTCCTTCGCGAGGAAGCACGCCTCGGGCAGCGACGCCGGCGACCCCTCCAGGTAGGCGGCGAACGCCTCCGCCGGCAGCTCGGGGTCGACGTGGTTCGGCAGCGGCACCTCGCGGCTCACGGCGAGGTAGAGCGCGTGCAGCTCCGGCAGCCACCCGGGCCGGCGCGCCCGCTCCTCCGAGAGCGGCGCGAGCGCGATGCCCGGCGACGGCGCGCCCTCGCCGGCGCGCGGCGCGCTCCCCTGCGCCAGATCGAGCTCGAAGTCCCAGCTCCGGAAGAGCTCCCGGAAGCCGAGCCTCGCCGCGAGCGCGACCATCTCCGGCTGCGTCTCGCGCGCCATGGCGCGGAGCTCGCGGGCGCCCAGGCGCTCGAGGTCGCGCTCCATCGCCG
This sequence comes from Sorangium sp., assembly GCA_025924095.1. Classification (GTDB taxonomy): domain Bacteria; phylum Myxococcota_A; class Polyangia; order Polyangiales; family Polyangiaceae; genus Sorangium. The sequence goes on along the minus strand of JAICEP010000120.1, from coordinate 8,582 downwards.
CGAAGAGCCGGGCGCCGATGCCGCGGCGGCGGTGGTCCGGAGCGCACCGCGCGGAGCACCAGAACCGCGCCGGGTGGTGCGCCCACGGGACGTGGAACCAGTGCCCGTACGCCACGACCTCGCCCGTCGCGACCCCCTCGGCCACGTGGCGCCCGAGCGCGTGGCCGCGCCGCGCGAGCAGCTCGTCGAGCTCCCTCAGCGCGCCGGGCGAGCGCGGCTCGATGTCGTGCCGCTCCTCGCGCGGGACGGCGGCGTTGAGGCGCGCCACGGCCTCCCGGTCAGCGTCGGTCGGCCGGGCGGCGCGGATCCGGATGGCCTCGTCCATGCGGCACCTCAGCGCATCTCCGCGCCGCGCGCAAACCCCACGGGCCCCTCGCCCGCGGGCGGCGACTCACCGGCCCAGCGCGGCCATCTTCTCGTTCACCCAGTCGTCGCCCACGAGCGGGTGCACCCCGGCGCCGTCCCGCTCGAGGTGGATCCCCACCGAGAGCAGCCCGCTCTTCACGAGGAACGCTCCGAGGGGCTCCTGACCGTCCGACTTCGTGAGCCGCCCGCGGATGGCGAGGTCTCCCCCCTGCGCCTCCAGCAGCCTGAAATCGACGCCGCTCTCCTTCCGCCTCACCGTCGCCGACGCCTTGAGCCCCTCCATGGTGAGGAGCCCCGCGGCCCACTTGGGGATGACGTCCTCGGCGTCGAGCAGCCTCACCGCAGGCATCGCGTCCTTGCACTCGATCCGGATCGCCGCCTCCATCAGCCCCCGTCCCACCTTCGCGTCGTCGATGTCGACGCGCGCCCACCAGCCCGGCCACGCCTCGCCCTCGTGCTCGATCGCGAGGTCCTTGATCTCGATCCGGCTCTTCCCGAGCGTGGCCGTCGGGCCCAGGACGTTCGCCGCGGCGAGCGCCAGGCGCGCCTCGACGTCGCCCTTCACGCGGGTGTCCTTCCACGTCAGCGCCCCCTGCTTGAGAAGGAGGCTCAGCGCGCCCGTCCCCCGGCCCAGCCGATCGATCTCGAGGCTGCTCCGCACGAAGGCGGCGCCGCCCGTGAACCGCGGCGCGTCCGGCGCGGCGCCGTCCGGGTTCAGCCAGCGGAGATCCGGGATCGCCGCGGCGACGACCTCCACCTTCGACGAGAACCCCGGCGGGAGCCGCAGGAGGTGGAGCTCCGGCGCGTCGAAGACGGCGCTCGCCCTCTCCACCACGATGGGCGGCAGCCCCTTCTCCGGGCGCGCGAGCGTCGCGCGGGGCACCGTCACCGCGAGGCGCGCCTCCCCGCGCTCGTCGACGCGGAGATCCACGTCGGCCGCGACGGTCGCCCGGTGCGACGAGGCGGAGGCCACGAGGTGGCTCGTCCCGTACGAGAGGGAGCTGCCCGGCTCGACCTTCCCCCGGTTCACGACGAGGTTCGTCCGGAGCCCGCCGCTCCCGTCCTCGATCCGCGGCTCGGCGCCCTCGCCCGTGTAAAAGTGGATGAAATCGAGCCCCGGCAGCTGCGCGTCGAGGCGCACGCGCGCCCAGGTGGTGTCGAAGATGTCGAGCCCCTCGATGTCGCGCGGATCGAACGTGTTCATCGTCACGTCGGCGTCGGCGTCTAGCCGCGCGATGACGCGGTCGGCGAGGTGGACCTCGCCCGACCGGAGCTCCAGCGCGATCGGCCCGACGCGGACCGAGCGGAGCGGCTTGTAGTAGAACCCCCCGCGCACGCGGCCGCCGCCGGCATACCGGACCTGCTGGATCCAGACCTCCTCGAGCGTCGTGTCCACGCCCTCCAGGTGCACTGTCCAGAGGTTGTAGCCCTCGTCCGAGCTCTCGAGATCGCGCTTCGGCGGCAGCTCCGGCTTGAGCGGAGGGTTCGTGAACTCCGGGATGGGGGGCAGCGCCTGGATGTGCGGCGCCTCCAGATCGCGCTCGCTCGTCGGATCCACGAGCAAGCGCATGCGGAACATGAAGCCTTCCCCGCGGACGTCCTCCGCATGGAACTTCTTCCGGAGCAGATCGGTCAGGTGGATGTCGGCGTGCACCTCGTCGAGCACCACCGCCCACTCCAGCGTGCTGTCAGCCCCGCTGAGCCGGATCTCCTTGACGTGCACGACGCCCGGCCAGAGGCTCCACGCCGAACCGTAAACCAGCGTTACGTCGATCGGGTTGTAGCTGACGAGCCTCGCCATGAGCTTCGTGCTCAGCATGACGTTGACGATCACGACGTAGCCGAGCCAGAGCGCCACCGGCAGGAGCAACACCCCCTTCAGCGCCTTGCTCGCGCGCGGGCCGAGCCACCCTCGGAGCCCAGACGGTGACTTCGCGGCCCGAGCTCCTTGCATGAACGGGTGGAACGCACGTGCCGTGCCGCCGAGCTGACCCGTGGCGCGAGCCGGCGGGCGCTGGGCTCGCCGTAGCGATCTGCCCCGCGTGTGGCGAACCTCGCCACGCACGGCGCGCGGATGTGCGCGATCTTGCCCGGATTTCCGGAGAAATGGTCTGGTCGGGGCGGTCGTCCCCGCCGGAGCCGGCGGCACCCAGCTTGCTCTCCGCGACCGACGGGCTGCCGAGCCTGTCGCACGTCAGCTCCCGCTGGAGCCGAGCTTCCAGCCATCACCCGAGGTCATCATGAAGCACACGGTCCATCACGACCTGAACGACGATGAAGCGAAGAACGCCGTCCTGAGGGCGATGGCGCGGTATTGCGATCGGTACGCGGAGTACGCCCCGTCCATGCTCTGGAGCGACGAGCGGCGCGCGGATCTCGGCTTCTCCTTCAAGGGCTGCAAGCTCGGGGGGCGGCTCGAGCTCCGGCCCAGGACCGTCGACCTCGAGATCGAGGTGCCGCTGCCGCTGCGCATGTTCCAGCGGATGGCGATCGCGGCGATCGACAACGAGGTGCGGCGGTTCATCGACGAGGCGCACCGCGAGCGGTCGCGGGGCGCGGCCCTGGAGGCAGCCCTCTGAGGTCGACGCGCCATGCAGAGCGCCAGCAGCACGACCCCCCGATCCAGGCGCCGCCCGCGGAGCACTCCGCGCCGCGCGCGCCGCTCCGCCCCGAGCGACGTCGCCGTCCGGCGGCGCCGCGTCAGCCTGTCGATCGAGTCCGTTGAGACGGTCGAGCTCGCGCGCACCGCGGGCGAGCTCTCGGCGGCCGCGCCGCTCGCGCCGTCGCCGATCGAGTCCGCGAAGGCGGCCGGGCTCCGGTACGTGAACGACGACGAGCCGGGCATCTCCAGGCGGAAGGCGGGCAAGGGCTTCAAGTACCTCGACCCCGAGGGGCGTCTCGTCAGGGACGAGGCGACCCTGAAGCGGATCCGCCACCTCGCGATCCCGCCGGCCTGGACCGGGGTGTGGATCTGCCAGAGCGAGCGCGGGCACATCCAGGCCACCGGCCGGGACGCGCGCGGGAGGAAGCAGTACCGGTATCACCCGCGCTGGCGCGAGGTCCGCGACGAGACGAAGTACGACCGCATGCTCGCGTTCGGCGCGGCGCTCCCGGCGATCCGCGCGGCGGCCGAGCGCGATCTCGCGCTGCCTGGGCTCCCGCGCGAGAAGGTGATGGCGACCGTGGTGCGCCTGCTCGACGAGACCTCGATCCGCATCGGGAACGACGAGTATGCGCGCGACAACGCCTCGTACGGTCTGACCACGCTCCACGACGAGCACGTCGAGATCAAGGGCGATCTCATAAGTTTTCGCTTCAAGGGCAAGAGCGGCAAGGAACACGAGCTGACGGTGCGGGATCGGCGGCTCGCGCGCATCGTGAAGCGCTGCCAGGACGTGCCCGGCCACGAGCTGTTCCAGTACATCGACGAGGGCGGGGAGCGGCAACGCATCCACTCCGATGACGTGAACGAATACCTGCGCTCGATCGCGGGGCAGGAGTTCACGGCCAAGGACTTCCGCACCTGGACCGGCACGGTGCTGTGCGCGTTCTTCTTCTGCGAGATGGAGGTCGCCACCACGGCTCGCCAGATGAAGAAGTGCGTGGCCCAGGTGATCGACAGGGTGTCCGCCCGCCTCGGCAACACGCGCGCGGTCTGCCAGCGTTGTTATGTCCACCCCGCCGTGATCCGCGCCTACACCGAGGGCGCCTTGCAGACCCTGATCGAGGCGGAAGAGGCCGTCACCGACGAGGCGACCGCGGCGCTCCGGCCCGAGGAGGCCAGGATGCTCCGGATCGTCCGCGGCTTCAGCGAGCGCGACGCCGCGCCGCTCGCCACCCAGCTCCGCGAGAGCGTGCGCGCCGTGAAGGCGAGTCGCGCCGACAAGGCGCGGCGAGCTGCCGAGAGCCCGAAGCGCGCCCCTCGACAGGGCAAGGTCCGGCGCGCCGCGGCCTGACCCGTCCCTGGTGCAACCCCGACCCGCGCCGTGCTCTTCGCGCCCCGCGCCGTGCCGCGGGGGCGCCGACGAGATCGCCGTGTCCATCCGTCACAGCGTGACCGTCTCGCCGTGGCATTGTGCCCCGGGCGCGAGGCCTTCTGCCGCCGATCTGTGAGCAGCTCCGCAGACCTCCCGCGATGGTCGCGCCCGGTACGTTTCGTGTTCTGCGAAGGGAGAGCGAACGACGAGACCCTCAGCCTGGGAGATCTGCATGGCGAGCCAGAGGTTGATCACCGAGATGGTGCAGACACGTGTCGAGGCTGAGGACGCCATCCGGCGTATCCTGGACCACGGGCGCTCGCGGAGAGACATCTGCGTCATCGTGAGCGAGGCCGCCCGCCGCCAGCACTTCTCGCGTTCACGCCTGTACGGCGCGGCCGTCCAGGGCCATGCGCTCGGCGCCATCCTCGCCGCGGCGGGCGCGGGGCTCGTGGTCCCCGGGCTGCGGCTCGCGGTGGCCGGCCCCATCGCGGTGACGCTCGCGGACGCGAGCTCGGCCGCCGAGACCGCCAGTCTGAGCAGCGTGCTCGTCGACGCCGGGATCCCGGAGCAGCGCGCGCCGGAGGTCGAGAGGCGCCTCAAGGAAGGGGCGATGCTCCTCGGCGTGCTCGCGCGCGACGACGCTGACGCCGCGGTGCTGCACGCGATCCTGCGCGGCGTCGGCGCCGCAGGGGCCAGCGGCACCAGCAAGGGCGCCCGCGTCTTCGCGACCCTCTGACGCCGCGCTCGGGCGCGCCGGCGCCCTGGCGGTCTGATTCCTCCTCGCTTCATCTCCATCGGAGCGCGTCGCCCTGCGGGATGGGCTCGCCACAGCGCGAGCGGGAATTCGTGCGGGTGGAACGGAGTTTGAATAGAATTCAAAGAGTTCAACCGAGGGCGACCCGGTGTGAGGCGAAGATGTACCCCTGAGGCAAGAGGTCGTACGCTCTCCGCGGCGAGGTCGATTCTGGCGGTCTCGCTCACGGTTCTCGCGCGGACGTATGACGCGGTGGCTGCTGCTCGGGAGGTAGGGAGGAGACGAATCGGCGTTCATCAGCAACCTCAGGAGAGTACCCATGGAACAGCTCGCATACGCAGAGGAGAGCGTGGGCCTGGACGGCCTGATCGATGACGACGCGATCGAGCAGCTCAAATCGTTCTGCCGCGGCGAGATGTCCGCGGTGGAGACCTACCGGCAGGCGATCGCCGCGGCGCGCGAGGACGGGGTGATCGAGCAGCTACGGCGCAACCTGGCGTCGCACCAGGCGCGGGTGCAGATGCTGCGCCGGCGGATCGAGGAGCTCGGAGGCGACCCGCCGTCGAGCTCCGGGCCATGGGGCGCGTTCGCCAAGGTCGTCGAGCGGACCGCGCTGGCGCTCGGCGACAGGACGGCGCTCTCGGTGCTCGCGGAGGGCGAGGATTACGGCCTGAAGGACTACCGGAACGACATCGAGGAGCTCGACTCCGAGTCGCACGTCCTGGTCCGCGACGTGATCCTGCCACAGCAGCTGTCGACGCTGCGCTCGCTCGCCGATCTCAAGCGACAGCTGCCGTGACGCGGCCAGGGCCCTGCGGATTGTTCCGGCGGGCCCCCCGCTCAGCCCTTCACGTCGTACTCGGTCTGGAGCAGCTTCGCGATCGTGGACAGCTGCATGTTCGACGTGCCCTCGTAGATCTTCCCGATCTTCGCGTCGCGGTAGAGCTTCTCGACCGGATAGTCCCTGGTGAACCCGACGCCGCCCATGAACTCGATGCTGAGCGACGCCGTCCGCTCGGCCACCTCGGACGCGAACAGCTTGGCCATCGCAGCCTCCTTCACGAACGGCTGGCCCGCGTCCTTGAGCCGAGCGGCGTTGTAGACAAGGAGGCGCGCGGCCTCGATCTCCATGGCCACCCGCGCATACTGGAACTGCACGCCCTGGAAGCTCGCGATCGACTGCCCGAACTGCTTGCGCTCGCCCATGTAGCGCATCGCGTGCTCGAACGCCCCCGCGGCCAGGCCGAGCATCTGCGCGCCGATGCCGATCCGACCCTCGTTCAAGGTCTCGATCGCGATCTTGTAGCCCTTGCCGACCTCGCCGAGCACGTTGCCCTCCGGCACCTCGCAGTCATCGAGGACGAGCTCGCACGTGCTGGAGGCGCGGATCCCGAGCTTGTTCTCCTTCTTGCCCACCGAGAACCCAGGGAAAGAGCGCTCGACCACGAAGGCCGTGATGCCCTTGTACCCCTTCGACGGGTCGACGCTGGCGAACACAAGGAACAGCGAGCTCTCGTTCGCGTTCGTGATCCACAGCTTGCGGCCGTTCAGGACCCAGCGGTCGCCCTTGCGCTCGGCCCGGGCCGAGAGCGCGAACGCGTCCGAGCCGGAGCCCGCCTCGCTCAGCGCATACGAGCCCACCCAGTCGCGGCTCAGCCGCGGGAGGTACTTCTCCTTCTGCGCTTCGCTGCCCCAGCGGAGGAACGCATTGGCCACCAGCGTGTTCTGCACGTCGATGAGCACGCTGAGGCTCGGGTCGACAACGGCGAGCGCCTCGACCGCGAGGATCGCGTTGAAGAAGCTCGCGCCGGAGCCCCCGTAAGACTCCGGGATCTCGATGCCCATGAGGCCGAGATCGAACAGCGGAGGGAGCAGATCGCGGTCGAGCGCGCCCTGCTCGTCCATCGCCGCCGCGCGCGGCGCGATGCGCTTCCTGGCGAAATCAAGCACCGAGTCGCGGAAGAGGCGCTCCTCGTCGGAGAGCTGGGTGAGCGGAGGATGGGACACGACGGTTTCTCCTTGTAGGTCCATGGCGCGGCGCGCCGTCGGGGCTCCCCACTATGCACCGCGAGGACCGCAGGCGAAAGCCGTTCGAACGCGCCCGGCGCGCCGCGGGCCGCCTCATCCGTCGTATCACCGCTCGCCCGGGGGCCGGATCGTCCAGGCTGCTACGCGCTCTCCGCCGTCGCGCTCTCCTCCGTCGAGCGCCTCACCCGCGCTTCTCTGCGGGCACGTCGCGCCGGCGGCACCGGAGCAGCGTGTGGGCGAGGCCGAGATGGTCGATCTCCGCGTCGACGGTGAGCCCCGCCTCATCGATGCAGCGCTTGATGTCGGCGGCGCTGTACATGCGGCTGTTCCCGTTCGCGAGGCACGTGAAATACAGGGAAGAGCCGTGCAGGCAGTGGACCGCCACCTCGTTTTCCTGCCGATCCCAGAACGTGTCGAGGATCCAGAGCTCCGTCTTCTCCCCCATGGCGGCGCGCGCCCGGCGGAGGATCTGCAGGATGTCCGCCTCGGAGAAGCACACGAGGAACTGGCTCATCCACATGGCGTCGAAGCCTGTCGGGAACGCCTGGCCGTGATCCAGGAAGTCGATGGGCGTGCCCATGACCCGGCCGAGCAGGCCGTGCTGCTCCACGTTGACGCGCGCGTCCTCGAGCTGGCCCGGCAGATCCAGGATGGTGACCCGCACGTCGGGGTCGTGCGTGCAGCACTGGATCGCCCATCGACCGGTGTTGCCGCCGATGTCGAGCAGCGTCCTCGGCCGACGCTCGAACACGGCGGGCAGCGCCTGCGGGAACGCCGAGTCGGAGTAGAGGTGATCGAAGGCGAACCAGCTCTCCCTCACCTTCGGCGGGAGCGCCGGGAGCGCCTCGTAGACCGTCGGCCACTCGCCGAAGACCTTCAGGCCCGCCGGCTTGCCACCCTCGATGGCCTCGTCGAGAAAACGCATGCCCTCGTAACAAACGTCATGGATGAAATCCATGTTGATACGGGTCATCCGGTCGTTCTCGACGATGAGCCCCACCCGCGTGATCGCGTAGCGCTCTCCACGCTCTCCGCGGTCGCCTGCGGGCTCCACGAGGCCGAAGCTCAGGCTCGCCTCCAGCAAGGTCTTGGCCGCGTAGGCGGTGAGGCCGGTGTCCTGAGCCACCTCCGCCGCCGTCCGGCCGCCCTTGCCGGCGCGCTGGAGCGCCCTGAGGACGCCGCGGTTTCGCATGACCCGCGCCACCTGGAACATGACGGGCGCGAACGCGATGCGCTGGGCGGCGAGCATGGCGTCGAGGGTGGCATTCGTCGGGGCGGGATCGTTCTTCATCGAGCTCCGGTCATCGGGGATGGGGGAGGGGAGGCTAGCGAGCGCCCTCGCGCTGGAGGAGCAGGGCGAAGCCGCCGAAGCCCGTGAGCAGCGCGCACTCTGCCCGACCCTCGTCGGCGAGCGACAGCCCCATCACGCCGCAGGCGAGGCCGAAGGCCACGGT
>JAICEP010000119.1 GCA_025924095.1 Sorangium sp. | reverse complement strand
GCGAGGGAGGCGCTGCTGCGTTACGTGCTGCGACCCCCGATCGCAAAGGAGCGCGTCGAGCCGCAGCAGGACGGCCTGGTGCGGCTGTCGCTCAAGCGCGCCTTCGCTGACGGGACTGTCGCGGTGGACATGGATCCGCTCTCGCTCCTGTGCCGCCTCGCGGCCAGCGTCCCGCCGCCGCGCTTTCACACCGTCAAGTACGCGGGCGTGCTCGCCTCGGCAAGTCGCCCACGTTGGCGCGCAAGCGCATCGGACCGCGCCCTGCGACGCCAGAAGAGTCTACGAAGGCGGACGATGACGCCGCTCCGAAACGCAAGCGTGGCGGCTCTCGGGCGATCGACAAACCGCGCCGAGCTCTTGCGCCGCACATGTGCGATCGATGTCCTCGAGTGCCCAGCTTGCAAGGGGCGGATGAAGCTCGTCGCCATGGTCACTGAGCCCCGGAACATCGTCCGCTTCCTCTGCGCGCTCGGCGAGCCGACCGATGTTCCAGCGCGCTCTCCCAGCGTCCACGCGGCGACCACCGTACTGGAAAAGCACCGTTGTGCGCCGCAAGGCGCTCGGTGACGCCGTATAGCGTCTCGCGACGCCAGCCGCTGCAGCAGCCGGCGGGGGCCTGTTCAATCGGTGTGTCGCCCGCTGCGCCGGTTCGTGGCATACGGCAGCACGAACAAGTAGAGACCGCTGAACAGGAGTATGACGAGCGGGAGCAGCGCCAGGAAGCCCACCCAGACGGGAGCCTTCTCCTGCCCCATGGCGACGATGTTGACGATGACGGCCACCGTGAAGACAATGGACAACCAGCGGTGGGTCTGCCGGACCCATTTGTTCCAGTTCAAGGGGATCTCCTCTGAAGACGAGCCCGACGTGACCGAGGGAGTGACCTGCTGCGGAAGTGACCTACGCGCGTAGCCCGCACCTGCCTCAGCGGCGCGCCTGGATCATCTTCCACCCGTTGCCCGAAGGATCCCGGAAGCCGGCGTCCACGGTGCCGAAGCGCTCCACGGGCTCCTGGGTGAACTCCACGCCCCGGGCGCGCATCCGGTCGTACGCGGCGCGGCAGTCGTCGACCACCAGCACGAGCGGCGGCATCGCGCCCTTCGCCACGATCTCGCGCAGCGTCTGCGCGGTCCCCGCGTCGAGCACCGGCGGCCCCGGCGTGAACAGGCCGAGCTGGAAGGATGGCTAATCCGGGTGCTGCACGGTGAGCCAGCGGTAGTCGCCGGCCCGCGCGTCGGTGTGGACGCGGAATCCGAGCTTCTCGACGTAGAACGCGAGCGCTTCGTCCTGATCTCGAACGTACAGACCGACCACCTCGACACCCTGGCTCATGGAACCTCCGTTTCCTCGGACTCCTTCGTACCATCCGCCTCCTGCCGTCGCTTCTCCGAAACTGCGATCGTGAGGTCCGGCCGGTGGGCGGCGCGCAGGAAGCAGGCGGGCACGCTCTCCAGGTCGCACGGAGCGGCCCTCTCGCGGGCCCGGATCGCGCCCGGGCTCTCCCCGGTGACGTCGCGAAAGGTGCGCCCGAACGTGCCCAGGCCCTTCCACCCCGTCTGGAGCGCGATCTCCGTGATGGACAGGTCGGTGTCGCGGAGCAGCGCCGTGGCCCGCTCGATCCGCCGCGTGAGCAGGTACCGATGCGGCGGGACGCCGAAGGCCTCCTTGAAGGACCGCGCGAAGTGGGCCTCGGAGACGCCGCTCACGCGCGCCAGCCGCCCGACGGGCCACTCCTCGTGCGAGGCGGCGTCCATCCGGTCCTTCGCGCGCAGCAGGCGCCGCAGCAGCTCGGGGTCCTGGCTCACGCGTCCTCCCTGTCCCTCACGCGAGCTCCACGCCATCCCCGGGCGTCGGCGAGCGCGTGCCGGAGCTCGGAGGCCGCTTGACGAGATCGGTCACCAGGAGCGAGCAGCGGGGCACGCCCCGAAGTCTACGACAACGGCCGCGTGGTCGTCGCGTGGGACGCGGCGCGGCAGCGGCGCGGCCAGCCCCGTGGGCCTCCAGCGCCCACGGTCGTCGGGCGGAGCGCGGAGGTGGGCGTGAACGGCCGCTCCAGCAGACCGGGTTCCGATCCTGCCCGCGACGTGGCACAATGGCGCGGCCACCGACAGGACCTCGCACAGGAGCGGGCCAGAGAGCAAGCCGAAGGTGCACGCCATCTCCAGGCCTGGCGAGGACGACGTCGGAGCCGATCGAACCTCACTCCCGCGCGCAGCCGCCGACAAGGCTGCCGAGGCTCTCTAGAACGAAGGAGAAGGCACGTGACCAAGCCAGATCCAGTGATCGCTTCGGATGTCCCGCCCCGGGCCAAACCATCCAGCTACCCGGAGCCGTTCGCCTCACGCGTCGCCGGCCGGCAGAAGCAGGCCCTGGGTGATGTATTCGGCCTCAGGAACTTTGGCGTGAATCGCACGACGCTGAAGCCCGGCGCGATGTCCGCTCTTCGTCACTGGCACTCGGTCCAGGACGAGTTCATCTACATTCTTTCAGGGCATCCCACGCTCATCACCGACGCCGGAGAGACAGCGCTCCACCCCGGCATGTGCATGGGGTTCAAGGGGGGAGATCCCGACGGGCATCATCTGGTGAACCGGTCGACGGAGGACGTCGTGTATCTGGAGGTCGGAGATCGCCTCCCGGGTGACTCTGGGTCGTACCCGGACGATGATCTGAAGGCGGTCATGGGGGCTGACGGAAAGTGGCAGTTCCAGCACAAGGATGGGGCGCCAACCTAGCGGTCAGCACGCCTGACAGGCGGCTGGAGCTGACGAGCGCCCGCCGGCGCGCAGATGGCGAGGTGGGTGAAGCAGGCCGCCGCGTTGCCCGGCTGGGTCCCGTAGCTCACGCTCCCGAGCGCGCGAGGCGATCGAGGAGCTCGGTGAGGAGGTGTCGCTCGCCCGGGGTGAGGACCGCGGCGTCGTCGAGCGAGGCCCGCAGCGCGATCGCCGCCTCCGCGGCGCCGGGACGACCGGTGATCGGCTCGGCGGACGTGATCGCCGCGATCACGCTCTCGCGCGCGGCGATTGAGAGGCCGAGATCGCGGCGGTCCTCCGGCATGCCGAGCAGGACAAGGACCGTCCCCACCCCCGAGGCGCGCACCAGGTTCACGGCGCGCTCCTCGGGGACCCGCAAGCGCCCGGCCTGGGCCAGCCGCTGGATCCGTCGCTCCAGGATCGCGAGGCCGGAGGCGACGACCGGCGAGCGGTGACCCGGGCGCGGCTCGCCGTTCATGAGCGCGAAGATCGCGGGGTGCGCGAGGCCGAACGCGACGTTGAAGTCCCAGCCCGCGCGCAGATCCTCGAGCGGATCGGCGAGCGGCACGTGCGCCTTCTTCTGCGCGATGTACCTCGCGAGGCCGTGCTCGGCCACGGCGTCGAGGAGGCCCCGCTTGTCGCCGAAGAGCCGGTAGATCGTGGGCGCCTGCACGCCCGCGGCGGCGGCGACGGCGCGCGTCGTCAGCGCGTCGCGGCCGCCCTCGGCGAGGAGCTCGGCGCCGGCCGCGACGATCCGCGCGCGCACGACGTCGTGGCCGCCGACCTCGTCGGCGACGGGGGGCAGCGGCCGACCCATGCCCCTGCCTACCGCGACGTCGTTAGCGGCGATAGCAGATTCTTGTTAGCGGTTTGAATCGATGCTAACATATTTATGGTATCAACGATAACAAGGCCGCGATGCGTGCGGCCCGCGACAAGGAAAGAGGTCCCATGATCATCGTCACCGGAGCGACGGGCCAGCTCGGCCATGGCATCGTGGAGCGCCTGCTCGAGCGCGTCGGCGCGGGCCAGATCGGGGTCAGCGTGCGCGATCCGAGGAAGGCCGAGGACCTCGCCTCGCGCGGGGTGCGCGTCCGGCGCGGCGACTTCGACGATGCCGCGAGCCTCCGCGACGCGTTCGAGGGAGCGTCGCGGGTGCTGATCGTGTCGTCGAACGCCCGCGCGTCCGGCGGCGACCCGATCGCCCAGCACCGCGCGGCGCTCCTGGCCGCGGGCGAGGTCGGCGCCCGGCGGGTCCTCTACACAAGCCACATGGGCGCGAGCGCGACGTCGGCGTTCCCGCCGATGCACGACCACGCGGCGACCGAGCCCTTGCTCGAGGCCGCGGGGATGCCGTTCACGTCGCTTCGCCACGGCTTCTACGCCGCGACCGCGGTCGAGCTCGTGCGCCGCGCGCTCGCGAGCGGAGAGCTCGTCGCGCCCGAGGACGGCAAGGTCTCGTGGACGGCGCGCGAGGACCTCGCCGAGGCCGACGCGATCGTCCTCGCCTCGGAGGCGACCCGCTTCGAGGGGGCGACCCCGGCCCTCACCGGCCCGGAGGCGCTCGATCTCGCCGACCTGGCCGCGATCGCCTCCGACCTCACGGGCCGCGCGATCCAGCGCGTCACCGTGCCTGACGACGCGTACCGCGCGAGCCTCGCCGCGCGGGGCGTGCCGGAGCGCGTCCAGGACCTGACCCTCGGCATGTTCGTCGCCAGCCGCCGAGGGGAATTCGCGCGCGTCGATCCCACGCTGGAGCAGCTCCTGGGGCGTCCTCCGCGCCGGCTGGGCGAGCTCCTGGCCCGCGCGCTCTCGCGCTGACCCTCGCCAGCGTGAACGCCATGAGCCACGGTGCCTCAGGGCGACGACGTCCCGCTGGCAGGTGGTGCCGTTCACGTCGGTTGTGCGGTTCGTCGCCGCGCGGCGCGTGGTTGATCCATGGGAATGCAGGGCTCACGGTGCTCTCCTGAGTTGTTGCGGCCTTTGCGGTGGATGCGTGTTGCGCTACCATGGCCATTGACCTGCTGCGATCTGGAATGTTCACGAGTAATAGGTTGATTTCTTGCTCCTTTGAACCGCAATGGCACCGTTCCCAGCGCGCCGCCGCCCGGGCGCCGCTGCATCAACCGGGGAGGGCGGCGGTCAGGTCCAGCTCGACGAGCTGACCGGCGAAGCCGAGCGAGGCGACCCCGAGCAGGGTGCTGGCCGCGCTGAAGGCCGGGCCGAGCGCCGAGTCGTTCAGTCGCCGCCACACCGCGCCCAGCACCTGGTGGTCGTCGCTGACCACATAGATCACCGAGCGCACCACGTCGGCGGGCTGCGCCCCGGCCGCGGCCAGCACGGTCAGGGCGTTCGCTGCCACCTGGTCGACCTGCGCGAGGGGGTCGCCCGCGCCGACCAGGTTGCCCTCGAGGTCGAGCGGGCACTGGCCGGCGAGGAAGGCCAGCCGGCCCGCCTCGACGATCGTGATGTGGTGATAGCCGGGAGTGTCATGGACGCCGGACGGATTCATCTTACCCACGCGCATTGAGAGCTCGCCCTCCATCGTCATTTTGCTCGAGTATAGCCAGGGACCTACCCCGGCAGCGAGACCTCTGGTCTCCGGGACGCTCCCTCGTCCCCCGCGTGCTCCAGGCGACGCGCGGCTGCCCGTTCACCTGGATGTGGGTGTGCTCGGGGAGGTAGAGCGAGTCGAAGCCGCGCGCCTCTACGGCGCGCGCCAGCTCTACGATGCCGATACCGCGATCGATGACGAAGTGGGTAATGCCGCAGCGGATAGGCTCTCTTCCCACGTCGCCGTAGCGCACAGCGCAGGAAGAGGACGCGGCGCTCGCCGAGGCGCTCCGCTTCAATCCTTCAGGGCGCTAAGCCCCAGGCATCTTGAGGCCGCGCTCGTCCATCACGGCTTTGTTGCGCGCCTCGCTCTTCGCGTACGCCGGGCGGGCTTTGACCCGCTCGGCATATCCGGTGAAGCTCGGGCGCGGCTCGATCATCTTGAAGTCGAGCATGAACGCGATGGTGCCGCCGAAGATGACGTCGGCCATCGAGAACTCCTTGCCGAGGACGAAGTCACGGCCAGAGATGGCCGATTCCATCGTCGCGATGATGTCGTCGTAGTTGCCCCAACCGGCGGAGCCGGTGCGGACCTCCCAGTTGCCGGCCTTGGCCATCGAGCCGGGCTCGATGACCGAGGGGGCGAAGAGCGACCAGCGAAAATAAGTGCCGCGCGCCGCGTCGTCGAGCTTCGGCGCGAGGCGGCCCGGGGCATAACGATCCGCGAGATAGAGGCCGATCGCCGCGGATTCGGTGACGACGGTGTCGCCGTCGACGAGCAAGGGCAGCTTGCCCATCGGATTGAGCTTCGTGACGTCCTCCTTCTTCTGGTCGCCGGCCATGATGTCGACGAACTTGAGCTCGTACTTGACGCCGACTTCCTCGAGCATCCACACCGTGTTGGCGGCGCGCGAAAACGGGTGGTGGTAAAGAACGATGGCCATGGTGGTGTCTCTCTCTCCGTTCGTTTCCGCCGGTCGGTCGGCGGCGCGGCGGAGGCTACCAGAGGCCGGCCCCGTTGGGCGCGGCGCCAGGTGCGGCAGATTTGAATTTTTCTGCCCGCCGCGTTACAGGCGGAAAACGATGGCGATCGCCGCTATTTTCGGCGACCGCTCGTCATCGACCGGTTGTTCTGGCGCGATTTCTGACACGCGGAGCTGGGCACTAGGCGCCCGCCTCCGGCGGAGAGGCGTCCGGCGGCGGCTCGCTCCAGCCCGGACCGTCGAGGATGCGGGCCACCATCATGCTGCTCACGTTGTCGCCGGCGGCGTTGATTAGCGTGGCCGGCGGATCGACGAGCGCCCCGACGGTGGAGATGATGGGCAGCGCCTCCATCGGGAACCCGAAGAGCGAGACGATCACCAGCTCTCCGATGAAGCCCCCGCCGGGGATGCCGCTCATCACGGTGCCGCTCAGGATCGCGACCCCCACGACGGCGAGGTAAGTGTCCGCCCCGCCGAGCTCGCGGCCGAAGACGCCGAACAGCAGCGCCGTCTTGAGCACCGCCGAGAGGCACGAGCCCTCCATGTGGACGGTCGCGCCGATCGGAATGACCACCTCCGCGATGTCGTCAGGCACCCGGGAGCGCCGCGCCGCCTCGAGGTTCAAGGGGATCGCCGCCATGCTGCTCGAGGTCGCGAGCGCGGTGAGCGCCGGCGCCGGGATGTTCTTCCAGAACGCCCTCACCGCGCGCCCCCGGCCGGCGAGCCACGCGTAGAGCGTGAAGGCGAGGAAGAAGTACGCGACGGCGAGCGGATAGAAGAGCCCTATCGCGCGCACGTAGGACTGCAGCAGGGTCGGGCCGAAGGCGCCGACCAGGTGCGCGAAGTAGGCGCCGAGGCCGATCGGCGCGTAATACATCACGAAGTCGACGAGCTTGAGCATCACCTCGTTCGCCGAGGCGAGCAGCCGCGCGACCGGCTGGCCGCGCTCGCCGGCCGCCGTGGTCCCGAGGCCGACCAGGAAGGCCATCACGATCAGCGGCAGCACGTTCCTGCGCGAGAGCAGGTCGCCGAAGTCCGGCACGCTGATCGCGCCCACCAGCTGGTCGCCCAGGCTGACCGGCGCGACCTCCGGCCGCCCGGGGAGCGTCACCTGCAGCCCCTCCGCGGGCGGGTAGAGCTCGACCGCCACGAGCATCAGCGCCGACGCGACAAGGCCGGTCCCGACGAAGACGCCCAGCATCGCGGTCACGATGCGCCCGAGGCGCCGCAGGCTGCTCATGCCCGCCACCGCGGACGAGATGGAGAAGAAGATCAGCGGCACCACGAGGGTGAACAGCAGGTTGAGGAAGAGGTCGCCGAACGGCTTGAGCACCGCCGCCCGCTCGCCGAGCGCGAGGCCGAGGCCTGCGCCGGCGGCGATCGAGGCGAGCAGGAGCAGCGTGAAGCGGTTGGACGTGAGGAGGGTCCGCAGCGTTCTCGTCATCGCGGGCGCCAGCATGCCGCGAGGAGCGCGCGGGTGTCGCCGGACACGTCACTCCGGCCTGAGCGCGGAGAGCGTGGCGCGGGTGAAGATCTCCGCGATGAGCCCGATCGCGCGCTCGTCGAGGTCGAACGCGTGGTGGTGCGGCGCCGCGGTCGGCCCGCCCGCGCCCACGGTGAAGAGGCAGCCGGGAACGCGGCTCGTGAACTCCGAGAAGTCCTCGCTGACCGTGAGCGGGCCGGGATCCAGGACCTCGGCGCGCTCCGTCGCCCGCGCGGCGGCCACGACCCGATCCACGGGCGCGGCGGCGTTGGCCGTGACAGGCGAGCTCGACAGCACCCTGAACTCGCAGGAGGCGCGCAGCGCCGAGCACACGCCCGAGGCGATCCCCTGGAGCCGCTCGAGCGCGTGCTCCCGGCTCGGCTGCGAGAACCAGCGCACGGTGCCCTGGAGCGCCACGCGCTCCACGACGACGTTGGAGGCGTTCCCGCCGGAGATGGCCGAGATGCTCACGACGAGCGGCTCGCCCGGCTTCGTCTCGCGCGAGACGCTCGACTGGAGCGCGGTCACGACCTGCGCCGCCGCGTAGATCGGGTCGACCGACATGTGCGGCAGCCCGCCGTGGCCCGCCTTCCCGACGACGGCGATCTCGAACGTGTCGATCCCCGCGAAGAACGGCCCGGGCCGCGTCGCCACCACGCCGAACGGGAAGGGCGAGATCACGTGCGCGCCGAGCGCCTGGTCGACGCCGTCGAGCGCCCCCGCTTCGATCATCTGCAGCGCGCCGTCCGCGAGCTCCTCCGCGGGCTGGAAGAGGAAGCGGACCCTGCCGGCGATGCGGTCCCTGCGCGCCGAGAGCAGCGTGGCGGCGCCGAGGAGCGCGCTCACGTGGGCGTCGTGGCCGCACGCGTGCATCACGCCCCTCGTCTCGGACGGGAAGTCGTGGCCCGACTGCTCCTCGACAGGGAGCGCATCCATGTCGGCGCGCAGCAGCAGGGTGCCGCCGGAGCGCTCGCCCTCGAGGTCGGCGATGACGCCCGTCCCGGCCACGCCCGTGCGCACCGACAGGCCGAGCTTGCGCAGGCGCTCCGCGACGAGCTGCGACGTGCGCACCTCGGTGTAGCCGAGCTCGGGGTGACGGTGCAGATCGCGCCGCACGGCGACGAGATCGCGATCGAGGAGCTGCACGTCCCTGCTGAGGTCATCGGCCATGCGGCGATGCTAGCATCCGCCCGATCGCGCCGCGCCGCCGGGCGCGACCTCGCGCGGAACGAAGGAGGGTAGGGGCATGTTCGCGAGCAAGAGCCTCGTGGCGCACGTGGCGCGCGGGGTGATCGGCTTCGGGGCCCTCGCGGCCTCGGTGCTCCTCGCGCGGGATCTCCTCTGGGCGTCGATCGCGCTGCTGCCGGTCGCGCTCGTGGCGCTGCGCGGATGCCCGATGTGCTGGACGGTGGGGCTGATCCAGACGGTCGCCGCCAGGGCGCGCGGGGAGCGCCCCCAGGGTCTGTGCGATGACGGCGGGTGCGCTGGAGGGCCGCCGGAGCGCGGGTGAGCTGGCGCGTGCTCCCCGCGCTCGGCCTGCACCATGCCAATCCAGTGCTCGTGAGATCGCCTGTCGTCGTCTCCGCGGGAGGCGACCTGGTGTGCGCCGGGTCTTCGTGATAGCTAGGGCAGCGGAAGGTCACGATGAACACACTCTACGAGCAGCTGCTCCTGTTCCCCGACCGAGCCGAGAACCTTGGTCAGTTCTCGGCGTACGACGTCGATCTCGAGCACTGGAAGAGCTTGTCGGCGGTCTTCCGCCAGACTTTCCGGACCGTCTACGAGCGCGGAGCGAGCGCCGTCCTCCTGGTCCACGGTGCGCAGGGGACGGGCAAGACCCTGTTCAGCCGACGTCTCGTGCAGGATTTCGAGAAAGCCCGCGGGGGCATCCTGGATCCCGACGACAAGAATCTTTGGCACACGCTGGTCGGCGATGATCCGCCCACGCGGGCCACCATCGACAAGGCGACGCAGTCCTCGGTCCTGCGTCGGGTCGAGCCGACCAGCGGATGGCTCAACACGCAGCGCGAGTTCGCGAAGAACGACACGCACCGCGTCCGGATCTTCGTCATCGACGATGCGCACAAGGACGTCTTCATGCGTGAGTGGGCCGGCCTGTCGCAGGCGGAATACCTCGGGTTCAAGGAGCGCAAAGCCGAGGGCGTGGCGCTCGCCTCGGTCGCCGAGAAGCTGGTGGAGGATTGCCGCGGCGACTTTCAGCGAGCGATCTTCCTCATGCTCTCGAACGACGCGGCGCGAATGCAGGCGCTGAAGGGGCACGTCGATCAATCCCACCAGGGTCTCGCCAGCGTCCTGGAGCTTCCGCTGCCCGCCCCGGGATTGAAGGAGCAAATCATCCGGAAGAACACGAACCGGCTCAACCGTGTGAGCTACTGGTACTGCGTCGACGCGGCCGGCAGGGACGAGCGGCTCTCGGTCTACGATGTACTCACCGCACCGGACAAGGGGTTCACCGACTCCTTCGTGGCCCTGGACAAAGCGCTGCGAAGCGAGGAGAAGCGCACCGGGCGACCTGCGAACCGCAATCTGCTCACCCTCGTGACCCTGGGCACCCCGCCGAGCATGGCGAAGGTCTTCATCGAGGATCACGAGCTGTCGGCGCAGGAGCACCATCGGGGCGACCACCTCGGTGTGTGGCTGATGCGGAAGCAGTGGGCCTCCACCCTCTACGAGGGGAACGACGTTGAGCTGTCCCGCCGCACGCGGATGGTGGAGTCGGAGTTCGCGCTGAGATGGGTGGCACTCGACATCAAGGCGACGTTCGCGCTCTGCGAGGCACCGTCTCCGGCCGATCTCGGCGAGCGCATCCTCGATATCGTCCGGTTTTTTCCGTCCATCGCGAAGCCCGATGAGGTCAAAAAGCAGGGTGAAGCCTGTGCAAAGCTCGAGGCAGAAATAGCGCACAGCGTCGGCGCTCCCTCCGCTGTGGCGGCCTTCGAGCAGCAGTTCAGCAGCCTGGGGCAGCGGCGCAGCATCGTGTATGAAGCGGCAATAGCTACGAGGCTCGGCGGCTACAGCCGCGGGTTCGCCGAGCATCCCTCGGTCAAGCCGGATTTCATCGTCGGCGAGTACAAGCCCTGTGCTGTCACTGTCGCTCGCGCGAGGGATGACGGTGCCATCACCGAGGCGATCCGCAGGACGTGCCATGCGATCGAATTCACAGCTCATCTCCAGAGCGACATGGATGGACTGACGGGATACCTGCTCGACAAGGTCAAGCGATACGCGCTTGTTCTGGAGTCGGTCTGAATCTCCCACGGAGCGGCGAGCGAGAGCCCAGGCCACAGCCTCCACCACGCCGCGCGCCGCGCGCCGCCTCCACGTCCTTGGCCGCGCCGGCGCATCCTGGAGGGCGCCCGGGTCGGCGCCCTCCGCGTCCTTCACCGCCGCGCGGGCGCCGCCGAGGTGGGCCGGGGCGCCGGCGTCCGCGGCTGCCGCTCGGGCCGCGCGAACCCCTGGTCCCGGGCGCGCGCCCGGCGTATGAACAGGGCCACCATGCATCGGGTGTTCATCGACGGACAGGAAGGGACGACAGGGCTCCAGATCCGCGAGCGGCTGCAGGGCCGGCGCGACCTCCAGCTGCTCGAGATCGACCCGGAGCGACGCAAGGACCCGGCGGCGCGTCGCGCGCTGATCAACGAGGCGGATCTGCTCATCACGTGCCTGCCCGACGACGCCGCCCGCGAGTCCATCGGGTGGATCGAGAACCCGAACACGCGCGTCATCGATCCGAGCACCGCGCACCGCACCGCCGACGGCTGGGTGTACGGCTTCCCGGAGCTCCGCTCCGGACAGCGCGAGGCCGTCCGGAGCGCGCGGCGCGTCGCCGTCCCCGGGTGTCACGCGACCGGGTTTCTCGCCCTCGTGGTCCCGCTTGTCGACCAGGGGCTCCTGCCCAGCGACGCCCGCGTGATCGCCCACTCGCTCACCGGCTACAGCGGCGGCGGGCGCAAGATGATCCAGGCCTACGAGCAGGCCGGCGAGGCCCGCCGCGAGCAGCTCCGCGGCCCGCGCCCGTACGGGCTCACCCTGCAGCACAAGCACCTGCCCGAGATGCGCGCCATCGCAGGGCTCGAGCGGGCGCCGCTCTTCCAGCCGGTCGTGGGCGACTTCTACAAAGGCATGCTCGTCTCGGTGCCCCTGTTCGTGGACGCCCTGAGCCGACCCGCGACGCCCGCGTCGGTGCACGAGCTCTACGCGTCGTATTACGCCGGCGAGCCGTTCATCCGGGTGATGCCGCTCGGCGGCCAGGGCGCGCTGGAGGACGGCTCCCTGAGCGCCCTGGAGTGCAACGACACGAACCGCCTCGATGTGTTCGTGTTCGGCAAGCCGGATCAGATCCTTGTCGTGGCGCGCCTCGACAACCTCGGCAAAGGCGCCTCCGGCGCGGCGGTGCAGAACCTGAATCTGATGCTCGGCACGCCGGAGAGCACCGGCCTCGACTGACCCTCGCGCCGCGCCGCGGCCGCGGTGTCACGCCCCGTTGCGCTGCGCGGCGTGCGCTTGCATCTCGGGGAGCCCGACCGCGGCCTCCTGGACATCGGCGGGGAAGTCCGAGAGCTCCTGTACCTGGCGAACCTCGATGATCGCGTCGTCCGAACCGGGGCAGCGCGACGCCCACGCGATCGCCTCTTCCCTCGATTTCACCTGGATCAACCAGTAGCCGCCGAGCACCTCCTTCGCCTCGGCGAAGGGCCCGTCGAGCACCTGGGGCTTCCCTCCGGGGAACGAGATGCGCGCGCCCATCGAGGGCGGGTGGAGGCCGTCGACGGCGAGCAGCACGCCGGCCTTCTGCAGGGATTCGTTGTACCTCATCATCGCAGCGACCGCCCTGGCGTCCGGCATCGTGCCCGGCGCCGCGCTCTCGTACCCCCTCGGGATCATCAGCATCATGAACCGCATCGTCGTGTCTCCTTCTCGGTAGAGGGCTCTGCACGGCCTCGACCGGGCGTGAGCCCTCGCTCTGTCGTGACGACGAACGAGGGGCCGCGAGATCGACACGCCCCTTCGTTTTTCTTTCCGCGGCAGCCCGGGGGAGGGGGCGCCCGCGCCGTCCGCCCTCATCCGGCGCGCGGGGTGAGCCGCGGCGCCGAGCTCTGGAGGGCGGCGATCAGGCTGTCGGCGACGCACGCCGACGCGCGCCGGCAGGCGATCCGCCAGGGCCGGCGCAGCGGGCCAGACGACAGCCGCTTGACCCTCAGATCGCCGCCCCCGAGATAGCCGTCCGCTATCCATTCCGAGAGGACAGCGATCCCCATGCCGGCGCGCGCCGCGTCGATGATGGCCTCGGTCAGCGGAAAGGGCAGGGACTCGAGCCTGGGCTTCCGGCGCCCGAAGACGGTGCTCATGAACCAGCGCACCTCGGCGGGCGACGCGCTCGGCGTGAGCAGCGGGCTCCTCTGGAGGTGGTCGCGCGTGAGCGACCCCTGCGCGGCGAGCGGGTGCGCGGTCGAGACCACGAAGACGACCTCGTCCGAGAAGAGCGGCCGCTCCACGAGGGCGCCGCCCCCCTCGCGGGCCCTCGGCAAAGAGGCGGTGGTGAGCAGCGCGACGTCGATGTCGCCCCGGACGAGCGCGCCGACCGGATCCTGGGTGTGCTCCACCGCGAGCTCCACCGCGAGGCGGGGCAGCGTGCGCCGGAGGCTCGCCATCGTCGAGGGCAGCCAGCGAT
>JAICEP010000118.1 GCA_025924095.1 Sorangium sp. | reverse complement strand
GCGTCGCCGATGAAACGTTGTGGACGCTTTGGCTGCGCTCAGCTCGTTTCGCAAGGGCCGGGGGATGGACCGCCGAGGTGGAGTCCTCGGCATGCCAGGCAGACCCGACGATCCTGGCCAGAAGAGCGCGAGCCCTAGCCGCGTCCGAACCGCTCCACGAATTGCCGGTGCGCGGCGAGCTCGGGCGCATCTCCGCTCCAGAGCTCCTGCTCGCGGTAGCCGGTCGCCACCGACAGCACCTCGATCCGCCGCCCCTCGGACCTGAACCGCACCCGCCACGAGGTCACGGCGAGCCGCATCGCGTCCCCGTCGGCGCGGATCCGCCGGTAAGGGTGCGGCTGCGGGCCGAGCGCGAGCACCCGGTCCACCCGCTCCCGCAGCGCGACCCCGTGCGCCGCATCGAGCCAGGCGGCCTGCTCCGCCGCCCGCTCGCCCCAGACCACCTCGAAGCCCGGCTCCGGATCCGCCGGCGCCTCGGCCGGAGCGAGCGGCGCGACCCAGCCGGTGCGCGCGTGCGGGTAGGCGTCCGCGTACGGCACGTACGGCTTCAGATCGAGCACCGGCGTGCCATCGATCATGTCCACGCCGCTCACGCGCAACGTGAGGCCGTCCACCGCGAGGAGCTTGACCACGCTGAGGCCGATCGGGTTCGGGCGGTGCGGCGAGCGCGTCGACAGCACGCCGCGCCGCTTGCCGGCGCTCCGAGGCGGCAGGACCTTCGGGCGCCAGCCCTCGTTGAGGTGGAACCAGAAGACCACCCAGAGGTAGTCCCACCCCTCGATGTCGCAGAGCGCGTGGTCCAGGCCGCGGCCGGGCACGAGCTCGATCGTCCCCTCCGCCCCGGCCGCGGCGTGCGGCTGTCGCGGCGCGCTCACCCGGTCGGGGAACGGGGTGCGCACCACGCCGATCGGCGTGAACGTGACAGGCGTCAGCATCGCGCTGGAATCCATGGGATCGCCGTCGCCTCCGTCACGGGAGCGGCACCTCGACGATCAGGACCGCCGGGCCCTCGAACGCCACCCGGCCGCGCTCGATCGGGGCCCGCTGCGCCGCGCCGCCGAACCGCGGCTCCTCGCTGAACGCGAGCACCCGCGCCTCCGGGTGGCCGAGGTCCAGGGCGAGCGCGCCGCGGAGCGCGACAAGCGCGATCACGGCGCTCTCGCCGCCGCGGCGCTCGATCCGGACGGCGGCCGGGGAGAGCCCCTCGGCCGAGAAGGCGTCGCGCGCGCGGCCCCGCAGCGCCGGGTGCGACGCGCGGAGGCCGAGGAGCTCGCGGTACCAGGCGAGCACGCCGGCGTGCTCCGGCCGCTGCCGCTCGCTCCAGTCGAGCTTCGAGCGCTGGAACGTCCGCGGATCCTGCGGGTCCGGCACCTCCGCGCCGCCGAACGAGGAGAAGTACTGGAACTCGCGCCGGCGGCCCTCGGTCACGAGCCGGCCGAGCTCGGCGTTGTGGTCGGTGAAGTACTGGAACGGCGTCCGCGCGTTCCACTCCTGGCCCATGAACAGGAGCGGCGTGTACGGCGTGAGCAGGAGCAGCGCCGACTTCGTCCGGAAGGCCGCCGGGCTCACCTTGTCCCCGAGCCGATCGCCGAGCGCGCGGTTGCCGATCTGATCGTGGTTCTGGATGCAGTGCACGAACCGCGGCGGCGGCACCGGCTCGGCGGGCGTCCCCCGCGGCTTGCCCGCGTGCTTCGAGACCTGCCCCTCGTAGAGCCACCCCTTGCGGATCGTCGCGGCGAGGTCCTCGGCCGTGCCCCGGTGATCCTCGAAGTAGCCGTCGCGGTCGCCGGCGAAAAGGACGCGGAGCTCGTGGTGGAAGTCGTCGGCCCACACGCCGTCGAGGCCGTACCCGCCCTGCTCGACGGGCTTCACGAGGCGCGTGTCGTTCAGGCTGTCCTCGGCGATCACCACGATGTGGCGCCCCTCGCCGGCCGCCCGCGCGCGCTCGGCGATCTCGCGGAGGATGTGGGGCTCGGTGTCGTCGACGATCGCGTGCGTCGCGTCCAGGCGGAGGCCGTCGATGTGGTAGTCGCGGATCCACATCTCGGCGTTCGTGATCGCGAGCGCGCGCACCTGCTCGGCGCCCTCACCGTCGTAGTTCACCGCGTCGCCCCAGGGCGTCTTGTGGCGATCGGTGAAGTAGCGCTTCGTGTAGGCGCGGAGGTAGTTCCCGTCGGGGCCGAAGTGGTTGTAGACGCAGTCGAGGATCACCCCGAGCCCCGCGGCGTGCGCCGCGTCGACCAGGCGGCGGAGGCCCTCCGGGCCGCCGTAGGCCGCGGCCGGGGCGAAGAGGTCGACCCCGTCGTACCCCCACCCGCGCTCGCCCGGGAAGCTCGCGACCGGCATGAGCTCGAGCGCGGTGATCCCGAGCTCCCGGAGGTCGGCGAGCCGCTCGATGAGCGCGTCGAACGTGCCCTCCGGGGTCGCCGTGCCGACGTGCACCTCGTAGAGGACGAGATCCTCGAGCGCGACGCCCTTCCATCCCGCGTCGGTCCACGCGAACGAGGGGTCGTCGACCGCCGACGGGCCGTGCACGCCGAACGGCTGCGCGCGCGCGTAGGGGTCCGGGAACGGCCCCTCGCCGTCGATCCGCACCTTGTAGAGCGCGCCGGCCCCGAGGCCCGGCGCCGTCGCCTCGAAGATGCCGCCGCCGGTGGGGGTCGCGGGCAGCGTGCCCGTGATCTCCTCGCCGCCCTTGCCGTAGAGGACGATCTCGATCCGATCGTGGTCGGGCGCCCAGACGCGGAAGCGGACCGCGTCGCCCTCGATCCATGCGCCCATCGTGCGAATCGCCTTCATGTCACTGACCTCGCTGGGTCGCCCGCAGCAGCAAGGCGACGGGAAAATCGGAGAGCACGCGGTCGAGCGGGAGCACCGCGCCGTCCCTCGGCTCGGACGTCGCGGCCGCGTCGCGCGGCGAGGAACCGGACGGCGACGCCTCGATCTCGGCGCCGGTGAAGAGATCCGTGTAGAGGCCGGGCTCCACGTCGACGAACGTCCCCGCCCACGCCTTCCCCGTCGGCGGGGAGCAGGCGCCGCCGAGCAGCCGCGCGCTGAACCGGGGCGCCACCACGACGAGCGAGCGCCCGTCCTGCTGGCCGCGGCGCGCGAAGGCGACGACGTGCGTCTCGCGGTCGCCGATCACGGCGCGCGGGGCGTAGTCCCCGCCGGCCCCGAAGAGCGCCGGGTGCCGCCGGCGCAGCTCGAGCGCGACGTGCGTGACGAAGAGCTTGATGCGGCCGTCGCGCGCCGCGGCGCAGAGCTCGCGCGCGAGCGTGACGTTGCCGCCGTTCCACCGCGCGCGGATCTCGGCGAGCGCCTCCTCGCGCGACGGGTAGTCGACCCCGCGGCGGTTGTCGGGGTCGACCAGGCTGAAGTCCCACACCTCGTTGCCCTGATAGATGTCGGGCACGCCCGGCGACGTGAGCTTCAGGAGCGTCTGCGAGAGCGAGCCCCACATGCCGTGGTACGCGACCACGCGCGCGAGCGGCAGGAGCGCGCCCACCACGTCCGCGGACGAGATCGCCTTGCGCACGAACGCCTCGACGGCGGCGTCGTACTCGGGCTGCGCGTCGATCCACGACGTGTTGACCTTCGCCTCCTTCGTGGCCTTGCGCATGTAATCCACGAGCCGGTCCGCGTAGGACGAGAGCGCGTCGCCCTCGGGCGCGCGCGGGCCTCCGGGAGCGCCGAGCAGCGGATCGATCGGCAGGCTCCCGAGGAGCGTCTGGTAGAAGAGGTACTCCTCGTTGCTGTCCGGCGCGAGGCGGCCCTCGATCTCGGCCTTGAGCGGCGCCGCCGCGGCGGCCGCGCGGTGGAGCGCCTCCTCCCAGGCGGACGGGATCTCCGACAGCACGCTGATCCGCGCGCGCACGTCCTCGCTCCGCTTCGTGTCGTGCGTCGAGGTCGCGAGCATCGAGGCGGGCCACGTCTTCTGCCGCTGCACGTTGCCGCGGTGGAACGCGAGCACGCTCGCGCCGTAGCGCTCGGGCTCGCCGCCGACCTCGTTCAGCGACACGAGCCGGTTGTAGATGTAGAACGACGTGTCCTCGAGCCCCTTCGCCATCACCGGTCCGGTGAGCTGCTGGAGCTTCATCACGAACTCGCAGAAGTGGCGCCGGTCCTCCTCGCGGAAGAGATCCGGATCGAGCATCAGGACCGAGCGCACGAACGTGAAGATCGTGGCCTCCATCGTCGGGTTGCGCCGGCGCGCGAGGGCGACGGCGCGGCCGATCGCGACCCGGTCGTGGTCCGAGATCGTCGGCGTCTGCTCGTTGACGTAGGTGCGGTACACCGGGAAGCACGCGATCACCTCGCGCAGGGCCTCGTTGAGCGAGCCCAGGGTGAAGTCGCGGAAGCGGCGGTCGCGCTCGGTGAGCCGGTTCAGCGCGTGCGTGAGCACGTTGAGCTCGCTCGCCAGCGCCGTCCGCAGGATCACCTTCTTCTTCTCGTAGACGAGCGCCTCGAACTCCAGGTGATCGCCGATGAACCGCTCGTAGATCGCGTTCATCGGCGCCTCGCTCGAGGAGTCGACGAAGACGTCGCCCACCGCCGCGGTGAACTCGTAGCCGCTCGTCCCGTGGACGGGCCACGCCTCGGGCAGCGTCTCGCCGCGGGCGAGGATCTTCTCGACGACGACGTACATCGGCCGCGCGATCGACGCGCCGCGCGGGGCGTGCGCCCCCCCGGCGCCCGCGCGCTCGTCGATGGCCGCGCGGATCGCCGGCTCCAGCTTGGCGAAGCGGGCGGCGGCCGGCGGGCGGCTGCGCGCGTCCTCACGGCTCCGCGGCTCGGCCTCGGCCTCGGCCTCGGCCTCGGCGAGGAAGCGGCGGCGGCAGCGCTCGATCAGGTAGCCCCGCTGCAGGTCCTCGAAGTAGCCGATCGGGTCCCAGAGGCCGTCGGGGTGGTCGATGCGCAGCCCCGTGACCTGTCCGCGCTCGCAGAGCTCGAAGACGAGCCGGTGCGCCTCGGTGAAGACCGGCCGGTGCTCCATCCTGATCGCCGCGAGCTCGTTGATGTCGAAGAACCGGCGGTAGTTGATCTCCTCGGCCGCGGTGCGCCAGTAGCTCAGCCGGTAGGCCTGCTCCTCGAGCAGCGCCTCGATCAGGTCGAAGCTCCGCGGATCGCCCACCTTGCCGTTGATGCGCTCGACCCCCTCTGCCACCGCCGACGCGATGTCGGGCGAGTCCGAGACGAGGGCCGCGAGCCGCCGCCTGAGGATCTCCTTCTCCCGACGCCGCTCGATCACCTTGGCCCGCTGCGTCTCGGTCCGCGGCGGCATGTTGCGGAGCCCTGTGATGATGCTCTGCAGCTCGAGCAGCGCGTCGTTCTCCTCGCCGAGCGCGGCGACGAGCCCGGGCACGAGCGGCCCGATGATCATCCCGTACGTCCGCGGGTTCACCGGGAAGACGTGATCGAAGTACCGGAGGACGAACGCGCCGTTGTCGAACTCGATCTTGAGCTCGCCGCGCTCGAGCACGCGCCCGTAGTGGTCGCCGAGCACGGGGAGCAGCACCTTGTGCTTGAGCTCCGTCTTGAGCGGCGCCCAGTCGATGTCGAAGAACGGCGCGTAGAGCGAGCTCGGGCCGTTCTGGAGCACGTCGTTCCACCAGGCGTTGTCGGAGGTGCCGACGCCCATGTGGTTGGGCACGAAGTCGAGGAGGAAGCCCATGCCGTGCGCCGCGAGCTCGCCCGTGAGCCGATCGAGGTCGTCGCGGCCGCCGATCGCGGGGTTCAGCGCGTTGTGATCGACGAGGTCGTAGCCGTGCAGGCTCTCCGGAGGCGCCTTGAAGAAGGGCGACGAGTAGAGATCGCTGACGCCGAGCGCGTCGAGGTAGGCGACCACGCGCCGCGCCTGCTCGAAGGTGAAATCCTTGTTGAGCTGCACGCGGTACGTGGCGCGCGGCAGCCGCGGCGCCACGCCCTCGCACACCGCCGCGACGAGCCGCGCCGCCGCCGCCTGCTGCGCGGTGCTGTCTGGCTGGCTGCTCACCTTTTGATTCCGATCGTCCGGCGCTTCCGTCATTCGTCGAGTGCCTCCGGGGCAGAATCTACTTCGAACGAAGCGTCGTGCAGGGAGGATCTGTCATAATTGCCGCGAGCTCCTGTCGATCTGGACCGGCCGACGAAGGGAGAACCCGAGGCACATAGGGAATGGCAGCAGAGGTGCGCCCGGAGCCGCCCGGACCTCTGCTGAGCCCGGTACACCGTGCTCGGACAAGGCGGCGCGGCGCCCGGGCAGCGCGAGCGCCTGTCGACGCGGTCCTCCGTAGGTTCGCCGTGGCGCCGCCCGTGCGGGCGGAGCGAGACAGACAGCCTTCGTCCGGCCGGATCAGGAGATCCATTGATGACCAGCGCTCGGAGATTCGTCGCGCACTCAGACGCACGGCGCAGAGCCCTGGAGTCCGCGAAACAGGCCGCGTCCGCAGGCTGCGCGGTCCTGAGCGTCGGGCCGACCGGAGCGGGAGCCGAGGCGCCGGCGGCGGCGCGTTCGGACGAGACGCGCGTCAGCGCATGAGATGGAGCCCCGCGCGTTCGTCGTGCGGCGGCGAGCCGACGGGGGGTGTCACGCCCGCGCCTTCACCCGCTTGGTCTTCTTCTTCTCCTTCCGCTCCAGGAGCCGCAGCACCGCCACGGACCTGTCGACGAGCAGGTAGCGCTCTCCCCCTGCCCGCGCCGGCACCGTGCGCGCCGGCTCCCCGGCCGTGCGGGTGTCGATGAGCACCTCCCACCGCTCGCCGAACTCGATCGCGGGCAGCACGAACTCGAACGGAGAATGGTTCGCGTTGATGAGCACGAGCAGCGTGTCACCCACGATCGGCTCGCCGCGCGGGCCCATCGACCAGATGGCGTCGCCCCCGAGCAGATAGCCTATCGCCCTCGCGTTCGGGTGCGTCCAGTCCTCCGCGTTCATCTCGGCGCCGTCGGGGCGGAACCACACGACGTCCTTCAGCCCGCTGCCGTGCACGTAGCCGCCCGAGAAGAACGTCCGCCGGCGCAGCACCGGCTGGCTGCGCCTGAGGGCGATGAGGCGGCAGGTGAACTCGAAGAGCTCCTTCCGCCGCTCGTCGAGATCCCAGTCGTGCCACGACATCTCGTTGTCCTGGCAGTAGGCGTTGTTGTTGCCGAGCTGCGTCTTGCCGATCTCGTCGCCGGCGTTGATCATCGGCACCCCCTGCGAGAGGAGCAGCGTCGCGAGGAGGTTGCGCTTCTGGCGCTCGCGCAGCTCGACGACCGCCGGGTCGCACGAGGGGCCCTCGACCCCGTGGTTGTAGCTGTGGTTGTTGTTCGTGCCGTCCCGGTTCCCCTCGCCGTTTGCCTCGTTGTGCTTCTCGTTGTACGATACGAGATCGTTCAGCGTGAAGCCGTCGTGCGCCGTCACGAAGTTGACGCTCGCGTACGGCCGGCGCCCGCTCGACGCGAACAGATCGCTCGACCCGGTGAGCCGGTAGCCGAGGTCGGCCGCGAGCAGATCCCCCTTCCAGAAGCGGCGGACCGAGTCGCGGTAGCGATCGTTCCATTCCGTCCAGAGGACGGGGAAGTTGGCGACCTGATAGCCGCCCTCGCCCACGTCCCACGGCTCGGCGATGAGCTTCGTGCGCGACAGGACCGGGTCCTGGTGGATGATGTCGAAGAACGAGCTCAGCCGGTCGAAGTCGTGGTGGCCGCGGGCGAGCGCCGACGCGAGGTCGAAGCGGAAGCCGTCGACGTGCATCTCGGTCACCCAGTACCGCAGGCTGTCCATCACCAGCTGGAGCGTCTGGTAATGGCGCGTGTTCACCGTGTTCCCGCAGCCCGTGAAGTCCATGTAGTAGCGCGGGTTGTGCGGCACGAGCCGGTAGTAGCTCCAGTTGTCGATCCCCTTCAGGGAGAGCGTCGGGCCGAGGTGGTTGCCCTCCGCTGTGTGGTTGTAGACGACGTCGAGGATCACCTCGATGCCGGCGGCGTGGAGCGCCTTCACCATCGCCTTGAACTCGGTCACCTGCTGGCCGAGCCGCCCGCTCGCCGAGTAGCGGCCGGCGGGCGCGAAGTACGAGAGCGTGTTGTAGCCCCAGTAGTTGATGTGCCCGCGCTCCCAGATCTCGCGCTCGCTCGCCATCTCGTGCACGGGGAGCAGCTCGATCGCGGTGACGCCGAGCTTCTTGAAGTGGGCGATCGCCGCCTCGGAGGCGAGCCCCGCGTAGCTGCCGCGCAGGTGCGCGGGGACGCCGGGGTGCCGCTGGGTGAACCCCTTGACGTGCACCTCGTAGATGATCGTGTCCTGCCAGCGCGTCGCCGGCGGCCGGTCCCCGTCCCACGCGAAGCGGTGGTCGACGACGACCGATTTCGGCGCGCCCCCCGCGCTGTCGCGGTGGCAGATCTCGAGGTCGTCGAGCGGGGGCGGCGGCGTGGGCGGGGGCGGCGGCGAGGAGGCGCACTCCTTCCCGCGCGCCTCGGCGCCGCGGCGATCGCTCGCCGTCGTCCTTCCCGCGCGTGCGCCCTCGCCCTTCTCGGCCGCCGCGCCGTCGCGGCCCGCTTCCTTGGGCCGGCCGGCGCCGCCCTCGCCGCGCTCGGGCGTCTCCCCACGGTCGTAGGCGTAGAGCGGCGCCTTCCAGTTCGGCTCGTTGGAGAGCGCGTACGCGTACGGATCGACGAGGAGCTTCGCCGGGTTGAAGCGGTGCCCGGAGCGCGGGTCGTAGGGCCCGTGCACCCGGTAGCCGTAGAGCTGGCCGGGCTTGAGCCCCGGCACGTACCCGTGGAAAACGTGGGCCGTTCGCTCGGGGAGCTCGATGCGCTCGCGCTCCACGACATCGTCGACGGCCTCGAAGAGGCAGAGCTCGACCTTCGTGGCGGACTGAGAAAACAGCGTGAAGTTGACCCCCTCGCCGTCATAAACGGCGCCGAGGGGGGTCGGCGTGCCGGGCCATATGCGTCTGGTCATCGGAAAAACCTGTGGAGCCGCCCTATTCGCGAAATCGGCGCCGCTGTCGAGACACAAGCGCGTGCGGCTCGATTTTTCGCTCCCGGGGCCCGGATCCCTGCAGCGCTCAGGCGGCACCCGCTCGCCGGTCGGGCGCCGCCTTCCGCGCTGCCCGGCCCGGCGCGGAGCCGCACGCGGGAAGGCAACGACGCGGCGGCGCCGGGGCGGCTCGACGGAGCAGAAGGAGCATCGCCAAGCGCGCGACCCGGGATAGACTCCGCCCCGAACGCCTGGAGCCAAGCGAAAAACGCCCATGTCTTCCCCCTCTGCCGAACATCAGTCCCAGGGCTCGTCCCCGAGCTCGCCACCTCCCTCCGGCGCGCGCCGCCGCATCTCCGGCGTGACGGTGCCGCTCTTCTCGCTGCGCAGCGATCGCTCGTGGGGCATCGGCGAGATCGGTGATCTCCCCGAGTTCGCCGCGTGGATGCGCGCCGCGGGGCTTCGCCTCGTGCAGCTCTTGCCGCTCGGCGAGGTGGCGGGCGGCGAGACGTCGCCGTACATGGCGCTCTCCGCGTTCGGCATCGATCCGATGTTCATCTCGCTCTCGGCCGTGCCCGAGCTCCCGGCGGAGCTCCACGGCGAGGCGCTCGGCGACGACATGGCGGCGCTCGATCGCGCGAGGACGAGCGCGCGCGTCGACTATGATCTCGTGCGCCGCGTGAAGGGGCGGGCGCTGCGCTTCGCCTTCGACAGGTTCGAGCGGGAGCACCACGCGAAGCGGACGCCGCGCGCGGCCGAGCTGGCCGCGTTCGTGAAGCGGCAGTCGGACTGGCTGCCCGACTACGCGCAGTTCCGCGCGTTCAAGGACGGCTTCAACGGCATCGCGTGGTGGGACTGGCCCGAGGAGATCCGCGAGCGGAGGCCGGAGGCGCTCGAGAAGCTGCGGCAGGAGCGCGCGCGGGACATCCTCTATTACGAGTACGTCCAGTGGCTCGCGCACGCGCAGTGGGAGGCGGCGCGCGCGGATCTCCGGGACAAGGGGGTCGAGATCATGGGCGATCTCCCGTTCATGGTGGCGCGCGACAGCGCCGACGTGTGGGCGCATCAGGGCGAGTTCCGGCACGACAGGTCGGTCGGCGCCCCGCCCGACCAGTTCGACACGGAGGGCCAGAACTGGGGGCTTCCGCCGTATTTCTGGGCCCGGATGCGCGAGACCGACTTCGCGTGGCTGAGGCGGCGCTGCCGCTACACCGGGCTGCTCTGCGACCGGTTCCGGATCGATCACCTGGTCGGCTTCTACCGGACGTACATCTTCCCGGAGCGCGGGAGCCAGGGCCAGGGGGGCGAGCGGCCCAGGGCGACGTTCGATCCGGCGGAGGAGCCGGAGCAACGCGAGCACGGCGAGCGCGTGGTGCGGGCGATGATCGAGGGGGCGGCGGAGACCGGGGCGCAGCTCGTGGCGGAGGATCTCGGCGCGGTGCCGCCGTGGGTCCGGGCGTCGCTGACCGAGCTCGGCGTGCCGGGCTACAAGGTGCTGATCTGGGAGAAGGACGACGTGTTGTTCCGCAATCCGGCGGAGTATCCGGCGCTCTCGGTCGCGTGCTTCGGGACGCACGACACCGACTCGGTGGTGGCGTGGTGGGAGTCGCGGGACGACCGGGAGCGCGCTGGGGTGCTCGATCTGCCGCAGCTCTCGCCGCGGCGGCAGGAGCTAGGGCGGGAGTTCACGAAGGAGACGCACCGCGCGCTGCTCGACCTCATCCACGGGTCGAAGAGCGAGCTCGTGCTGCTGCTCGTGCAGGACGTGCTCGGGACGCGCGAGCGGATCAACACGCCGGGGACCGTGGGGCCGGAGAACTGGTCGCTGCGGTTGCCGGCGGCGCCGGCGGCGATGGATCGGGATCCCGAGGTGCGGGCGGCGCTCGATCGGGTGCGGGAGAGCATCCAGGCGAGCGGGCGTGGTTGAGCGCTGAGCCGAGCTGCCCGGAACTGACGCTCGCGGCCCTCGCCGACGTGCGGCATCGCTGCAAATCCATTGACCCGCTGTAAGTCCCAGTCCGCCCCGCGCGCGGGCGGTTGGGGAGCCCACGCAGACTGACTCGCTGCGTCGCGGTGGCGCATTTCACGAGCTCGTGAAGTACATGCCGCCGAAACATTCCGGAAAACTGGCCTCTCTTACCTTCGCCGTCGAGGAGGCCACCAGTGAACGAAATCAACGCCTCGGACACCACCTGGCTCCTGGTCTCGTCGGCAATGGTACTGCTGATGACGCCAGCGCTGGCCCTGTTTTACGGGGGCATGGTCCGAACCAAGAACACGCTCAGCACATACATGCACAGCTTCTTCGCCATGGGTATCGTGACCCTGGCGTGGGTGACCATCGGGTACTCGATGGCGTTCGCCGAATCCAAGGGCGGGTTGATTGGCGGCCTCGATTACGCGTTCCTGAACGGCGTAGGCACCGATCCGCGCGAGGGGATGACGGTGCCTCATCTCCTGTTCATGGTGTTCCAGCTGATGTTCGCCATCATCACGCCGGCGCTGATCTCGGGCGCCTATGCCGAACGCATCAAGTTCTCGTCGTACGTGGTGTTCACGCTGCTGTGGTCGCTCGTGGTCTACAGCCCCATCTGTCACTGGGTGTGGAACCCGGGCGGGTGGCTCCTGTCGCGCGGCGCGCTCGACTTCGCGGGCGGCACCGTGGTGCACCTCGCCTCGGGCGTGAGCGCGCTCGTGATGGCGATCATGATCGGCAAGCGCAAGGGGTACCCGGCGCGCAAGATCGTGCCGCACAACCTCACCATGACGCTGCTCGGCGCCGGCATGCTGTGGTTCGGCTGGTTCGGCTTCAACGGCGGCTCCGCGCTCGCCGCGAACGGGCTCGCGGTGGTGGCGTTCGTGAACACGCACATCGCGGCGGCCATCGGCGCGCTCGCCTGGGCGCTCATCGAGGGCGTGCGCTTCGGCAAGCCGTCGCTCCTCGGCGTGGCGTCGGGGCTCGTGGCGGGGCTCGTCGCCATCACGCCGGCCGCGGGCTTCGTCGGACCGATGGCGTCCGTCGCGATCGGGCTCGCGGCAGGCGCTGTGTGCTACGGCGCGGTGATGATGAAGGGCAAGCTGGGCTATGACGACAGCCTGGACGCCTTCGGCATCCATGGTGTGGGCGGGCTGCTCGGCGCGCTGCTCACCGGCGTGTTCGCCTCCAAGGTGTGGAATTCGGCCGGCCAGGACGGCCTCATCAAGGGCAACTCGGCGCTGCTCGTCGAGCAGGCGATCGCGGTCGGGGTCGCGGCAGCGTACGCGGCGGTGGTCACCTTCGTGCTCGTGAAGGGCATCAACGCGGTGATGGGCTTCCGGGTCAACGACGAGACGGAAGACGAGGGCCTCGACGGCGCCCTCCACGGCGAGGAGGCCTACTCGCTCGGCGAGGGCGGCGCCCACGCCGTGGAGTCGACGCCGCCGGCCTCCCCCGTGCCCTCTGGGTCGCCGGTCCTCGCGCGCGAAGGCGCCTGATCCAGCGCAGCGGAAGCGCTCCCGCGAGGGCCGCCTGGCACGAGCCGGGCGGCCTTCGCCGTTTTGTCCCCCGCCCTTCCGGCGCGGGCGTCGAGCGGCGCGAGCGCGTCACCTGCACGCGAAGAGAGGCTCGCCGGTCTCGCGGCAGCGCTGCTCGCACGAGATCTTGGCGCACCCGCAGCGGCGCAGCGCGCCGCGGTCGCCGGCGCGCTGATCGCAGTCGTCGCTGAGGCCGCGGCACTCGGCCTCGCAGCGCGCGAGCTGAGCAGGCGACGGCGTGCAGTCGACGACCTCCTGTCGCCCGGCGGCGTCACCGCCGCTGCACAGCTCGATCGACGCGACGTGCTCGATCAGCGGGATGCGCCCTCCCGTCATGCACTGCGCGTGCGGCTCGCAGACGTGGTCGCGCAGCACCGCCATCACGCGAACGCGCTGCCCCTCCAGCGCTCGCCAGCCGGGGCCGAGCCAGCGCTCGGCGTCCTCCCGCGACATGATCCTCCCGGCGATGAGCGGCTGTTCGCCCTTCGTGAGCGTCAGCGTGCCGACCCAGCGCTCGCGCGGGGACGCCTCGCCAGGTCGCTCATTCTCCACCGGCGGAGACGCCGGCGGCGTGACGGCGGGCGCGGAGCTCGCCGCCGGCGCCGCCGAGGCGACCTGCGCCGCGGGCGCCGTCGAGGCGGCCCGGGCCCCTCGCGCCGGCGCAGCGGGCGCGCTCTCCGCGCAGCCCATCGCCCCGGCGCAGCACGCGCCGGCCAGCGCCCCGCAGAGCCACAGCCGAGCTCCCGCCGCGGCGGGATGGCGCCGCGAAGCGCGCACCGGGATAACCGAGATAGAAGAAGGCACGCGCCATTTTACCACGCGCCGATCCCAGCAGCGGGGCCGCGCGCCGTGCCGCGTCAGCTCGCGGCGCGCAGCCACTGCCGGGAGAGCTCGAGCACGCGCGCGTTCTCGGGGATCTCGCCGAGGAAGCTCCGGCGGTGCGCCGCCGGCAGCTCCTCGGCGCGCGCGGGCCGCCCCGCGCCCCCGCCCGCGGAGGCCCCCGGCGCGCCCCCGCGGGGGCCCCCCGCGGGGGGC
>JAICEP010000117.1 GCA_025924095.1 Sorangium sp. | reverse complement strand
GTCCGCGCGCTCGATCCCCACCGAGCCGGCGAGCTCCGGCGAGAACCGGGCGAGCACGTCGAGGAGCACCTGCGCGTGCTCGTTGCTGCGCTCCACCCACGCCGGGCGTCGCGGGGCCGCCGCGGGCGCAGCGGGCGCCGCCGTTGCCGTGCCCGCGACCGCCGGGGAGGCCGGCGAGGGCAGGGGGGCCGGCGCGGCGGCGGGAGGCGGCGCCTCGCGGGCACACGCGGCCATGAGCAGGGGAACGAAAACGACGGTGCGGAGCGCGCGCAGGGCCATATCGCACCTCTTGCACAGGCGCCGCCGTGAGCCAACCGCGACGAAGGCTCAGAGGATCTCG
This sequence comes from Sorangium sp., assembly GCA_025924095.1. GTDB lineage: Bacteria > Myxococcota_A > Polyangia > Polyangiales > Polyangiaceae > Sorangium. Next base: position 13,167 of record JAICEP010000117.1, on the reverse strand, counting down.
GAGGATCTCACGAGTTCGCCGCCGGTCGCCTCGCGCGCCCACACGGGCTCAGCGGCGGCGGCGCCAGCGCAGGAGCCCGAGCGCCAGCAGGCCTGCGACGTAGGCGCCGGTGGGTCTCTCGGCGGCGCCGACACGGCATCCACAACCGGACGAAGAGGAGGAATCGGACGGTTCGGCCCCGGCGCTCCCGCCGTCGCCGGTGGATGCGGCGCCGCCGTCGCCGGGGCTGCCGCCCGCGGACGCGGTGCCGCCGTCGCCGGAGCTGCTGCTGCTGCTGCTGCTGCTGCTATTGCTGCTCGATGCAGCGCCGCCTTCGCCGGATTTGCCGCCTGCGCCGCCGGACCCCGCGGGCTCACCCTCACGCGGGACGATCGTGATGGTCGCGCAGTGGTGATAGAAGCAGCCGCCCGGGTTGTTGATCGCGTGGTTTGACATGAACTGGCTGACCTGCAGCGTGCAGTTCTCGCAGGTGAGATCGTCGGGGAGCTTGATCTCGACGGATTGCGTCCCCGAGATCGCCGCCGTGTGGACGAGCAGGCCGTCCGCCACGAGGGGGAGCTGCGGATCGGTCTCGATCACGGTGGAGCCGCACGGCGTGGAGCCGGGGGTCACCTCCGGATCCGGAGGGATGGACTCCGGATCGGGCGCGATCGAGACGCGGTAATGGCCCGGGTGAAATATGGTCTCCTCGATCGTCAGGGTGATCGTCTCACCCTGGACATAGGTGGTCACGTCGCCGGTCAGCTCGACCGGCCTCCCGGGGTCCGCCTGGCCGCAGGGCGCGCTCTTCTGCGGGTCGCCAAGGTTATTCTGCTCCGAGTAGCAAGCCGGCTCGATCAGGGTGAAGTGGGCGTGAGCCACGGCCGGGTCGATCGCGGAGAGGGCCGCCGCGGCGAGGGCCGCCGCCGCGGGCGCGCGCCATGGCGCCTTGAGTCTCGTTCGTGATATTCGCATCGCATTTCTCTGGGTCAGGAGGTGGTCTCGGGCCCGCGCCCGTCGGGCCTTGCTGGTTCGTCTCGCAGAACGGCGCGGGCGGCTACTCTCCACCACCGCTTGTCCGCCGCCAAGCCCGAACCGGCACGCGGCAGCGACACATGAGCTCGATCTCGCCGCGACGACGACACCCGAGCTTGAACTCGCCGCTGTCAGCGGCCGTCGCACGGCGAGCGCGCCGCGGCCACGCCCCTGTCGCGCCTCGCGCGGGGCCGAGCGTCGGCCTCGGGACGGCAGCGCCGGGCCAGGGAGCTCGCCGTGGGATCCGGACGATGCAGCGACGCCACCGGCACGCCTCCAGGTCCCCCTCACCTTTGTGGTCGATTCTCGTTTCCTGTGGGCGTGAGGACGAGGCGCTCGCCCGGCGTTTCTCGACTGGCGATCTGCAAATCTGCCAACGCGCCGGATTGCCAGCAGTGGAAACCCGTCGTAGCGTGCTGCTCATTGCAGTTCCTTCAACACAACATCGAGGGCATCATGAGTCACCCGTCCCTGCCGCAGAAAGACTCTCCCGCGGAGCAGCAGCAGCGCAAAAACGAGCTCGCTCAAGCCCAGCAGACCTACGTCTACAACCACAACACCCGTCTGGCGCCCCTCGGGGTGGCTCAGACCGTTCCGAGCGGACAGGGCTTTGCCCCCATCCTGGTGGGGTCGGCGGCGCTCGTGGTTCTCGATCTCGTCGGCAATGTGGTGGCCAAGGCGTCCAAGCTCGTGGCTGCGGACGGCTCGCTTCGCACCGCCGACGGCGCCCCGCTGGACAAGGCGACGAGCGACAGGGTCCAGGGCGTCTTCCTCGATCTGAAGCAACGCCATCGGAAGCTCACCCTCTTGCTGACGCCGCTCCACGCCGAGCCCGAGCGTGCCCCCGCGCCGCCCCCGCGCCAGCCGGCGGTGGCGCTGTTCGAGGGGGCCGCGCAGAAGCTCGTCACGGCGGTGGAGGGCCGCGTTGTGGGCAACGCCCTCGGCACGATGGACTATCCCGTCGAGAAGGTGGGCGACGTCATCAAATCGTTGCTGGAGCTGCTGCTGAGCGCCGCGGGGAAGCTCCTTCTCGACCTCGTCGGGCTGTACGGGCAGGCGACCAGCGTGTACGACTATGCCTCGGAGTTCCAGACGTTCCGCGTGCCGGAGATCGCGAGCGTCTATCAAGACGACACGACCTTCGCCTGGATGCGGGTGGCGGGGCCGAACCCGCTCGTGCTCAGGCGCGTCGCGTCGCCCGGACCGAGCTTCCCCGTGACCGACGCCCAGTATCAATCGGTGATGGGCAAGAACGACTCCCTGGCGAGCGCAGGTGAGGAGGGGCGCCTCTACCTGGCCGACTACAAGGCGCTCTCGCAGCTCGTGCCCGGGACCGCGCCGGAGCAGCAGAAGTACGTCGAGGCGCCGCTCGCGCTCTTCGCGGTGCCCGCCGCGGGCTCGCCTGGCCGTCTGCTCCGCCCGGTGGCCATCCAGTGTGCGCAGACGCCGGGCGCGGCGAGCCCGATCTTCACGCCGTCGGACGGCGTGGGGTGGGAGGTGGCCAAGCTCCACGTGCAGGTCGCCGATGGGAACTACCACGAGCTGATCTCCCACCTGGGGCAGACCCACCTCGTCATCGAGGCGTTCGCGATGGCCACGCCGCGGCAGCTCGCCCCCGAGCACCCGGTGAACGTCCTGCTCACCCCGCATTTCCAGGGCACCCTGGCGATCAACAACGCCGCCGAGGCCGATCTGATCGCCCCCGGAGGCCCGGTGGACAACCTGCTCGCCGGGACGATCGCGTCGTCCACCCAGCTCGCGGTCGACTCCGTGCTGAGCTACAGCGTCAATCAGCAGTTCCTCCCGGCGGCGCTCGCGCGCCGGGGCGTCGGCGATCCGGATGCCCTGCCGATCTACCCCTACCGCGACGACGCGATCCTCCTCTGGGGAGCGATCCAGCCGTGGGTGTCGCGGTACCTCGCCGTCTATTATACCAGCGATGCGGACGTGCAGGGCGATTACGAGCTGCAGAGCTGGATCGCCGAGCTGTCCTCTCCGACGGGAGGCGCCCTGAAAGACATCGGCGAGGACGGGGCGATCCGCACCGTGGCCTACCTGGCGGATCTGCTGACGCACGTGATCTTCACCGCCAGCGCCCAGCATGCGGCGGTGAACTTTCCGCAGCGCTTCATCATGGGCTTCACCCCGGCGCTCCCGCTCGCCGCCTACGCCCCGGCGCCGAGCGTCACCACGGGTCTGCCGTCCTCGGAGATCTACCAGCACCTGCCGCCCCTGCAGCAGGCGCTGCTCCAGCTGAACGTGATGACGCTCCTCGGCGGGGTCTACTACTCGCGCCTCGGCGACTACGACCGGAACATCCCGGGCACCTATTTCACCGACGCGCGGGTCCGCGAGCCCCTCGAGGCGTTCCAGCGCGCGCTGATCGAGACCGAGACGCTCATCGGCAAGCGCAACCTCCAGCGCATCCCGTATGTCGTCCTCCTGCCGTCCGAGATCCCGCAGAGCATCAATATCTGAGGCGGTCGCGGAGCGGGGACGCTGTCGTCCGAACAGAAGGCGTGCAGAAGAACCGATGCGGCACCTCGGGCGAGGAGCCCGGCTCTGCCTGACATCGCTGCTCGCCCGCTGCGGACCCTTGCCGGTGGGGATCGCCTCGCCCATGTTCCCGACCGCAGGACCGCATCGCGCTGCCGGGCCCGGGAGGCCGCGGCTGCCTCTCCGCGTGGTCACCTCGGCGAGAGAACATGGACGCATCCATCCCTGGAGTCCCAGCGCCGGGCGAGATCCTCGCGGACAAGTATCGAGTCGAGCGCGTGCTCGGGCGCGGCGGCATGGGCGTGGTCCTCGCCGCGGAGCACCTGGCGCTGAGGCAGCCGGTCGCGCTGAAGCTGCTGCTCCCGAGCTGCATGCAGTCGACAAGCTCGGTGGAGCGCTTCCTGCGCGAGGCCCGCGCGGCCGCGTCGCTCCAGGGCAGGCACGTGGTGCGCGTGCTCGACGCCGGCCTGCTCGACGCGGGCACGCCGTACCTGGTCATGGAGCGCCTGACGGGGCTCGATCTCCGGGAGGTGCTCCGCCGGCGCGGCCACCTCCCGGTCGCCGAGGCCGTCGACCTCGTCTTGCAGGCGTGCGAGGCGATCGCCGAGGCCCACGCGCGTGGGATCATCCACCGCGACCTGAAGCCGGCCAATCTGTTCCTGGCGAAGGACGAGCGCGGCGCGGCGCTCATCAAGGTGCTCGATTTCGGCCTCTCCAAGTGCACCGCGGACGACGAGACCTGGAGCCTCACGAGCCCGAACGTGATCGCGGGCTCGATCCCGTACATGGCACCCGAGCAGGCGCTCAGCTTGAAGTGGGCAGACGCGCGCGCCGACATCTGGGCGCTCGGCGTGATCCTCTACGAGCTCATCACCGGACACCGCCCCTTCGAGGCCGGGCGGACGCCGGAGAGCCTGCTCATGGGCCTGGAGTCCCCGCCGGCGGCCGTCAGCGCGTGGGGCATTGACGTGCCGGCGGGGATCGAGAGCGCGATCCTGCGCTGCCTGGAGAAGGATCGCGGCCTGCGCCCGCAGACGATCGCCGAGCTGGCCCAGGCGATCGAGCCGTTCGGGACGCCGGTGGCCCGCGAGTGCGCCGAGCGCATCCTCCGCTGCTGGACGCCGGGCGACCCCTGCGCGCCGTCGCTCGCGCCCACGGAGAAGGCCTCGCCGGCGCGAGGAGACTGGACGCGCCCCCACGACGAGAGCGCGACAGAGAGGCTGTCGCCGGACGCGAGCGCCACGCAGCGGTTGGCGGCCGACGCCCGGCCGCGCGCGCACCGGTCCGTGGCCCCGCTCGTCACCCCGGCCACCGGCACGAGAGCGCTGGACCGGCGGCTCACCGTGGACGCCGGCGCGATCGCGCCGGCGCGGCCTCGGCGGGGCTTCTCCGTGTTGCTGGGCGGCGCCGTCGTCACCGTCGCGCTGCTCGCCTGGGCGCTCTCGCGCATGGCGCCGTCGCTCGATACGGCGTCCGACAAGATCGCCCCGGGGCGGCTCGCGAGCTTCGCGCCGCTGCCCGCCGGACCGGCGAAGCCGCTCGACCCGGCCACCGCGGCGCAGATCCGGCTGGGCCGGATGCTCTTTCAGGACCCGCGCCTGTCCGAGCACCACGATATCAGCTGCAGCTCGTGCCACCCGCTCGATACATGGGGCGTCGATCGCAGGAAGCTGTCGCGGGGGAGCGAGGGCCGCGAGCCCCCGCGGAACACGCTGAGCGTCTACAACATCGCCGGCTACGTCACGCTGCTGTGGGATGGCCGGCAGGACAACCTCGTGGAGCAGGCGAAGGAGGTGCTGCTGTCCCGGAATGCGATGGCGGCGACGCCCGAGGGCATCGAGGCGGCGCTGCGCTCGTCCGAAGGATATACGCAGGCGTTCGCGCTGGCGTTTCCCGATCAGCCCGAGGCCGTGACGTTCCACAACGTCGCGCGGGCGCTCGCGGCTTTCGAGGCCACGCTGTTCACGCGGAGCCGCTGGGACAGGTTCCTCGAGGGGGACAAGACCGCGCTGAGCGACGAGGAGAAGGAGGGCTTCAACGCGTTCGTCGATACCGGCTGCATCTCCTGCCACTTCGGGCCCGACATCGGCGCGACGATGTACCAGAAGGCCGGTCTCGTGAAGCCGTGGCCCGACACGAAGGACAGGGGCCGCTACGAGATCACGCGGCGGGGCGTCGACTGGATGGTCTTCCGGGTGCCCAGCCTGCGCAACGTCGCCCAGACAGGGCCCCATTTCCATGACGGCTCGGTCTCCTCGCTGGAGGAGGCCGTGAGGATGATGGCGAGACACCAGCTCGCGAAGGAGCTGCGCGACGAGGAGGTGCGCCTGATTGTCCTCTGGTTCGCCAGCCTGACAGGCGAGATCCCCCGCGCCGACATCGAGCTCGACGAGGCGTCGCGCGCGATCGTCACGCGCCGCGCGGCGCCGTGAGCGTCGGCGCCCCGGAGCACGCCGAGGCGCCGCGATCGGGCTTCACGCGCGCTTGAAGAACGTCACCTCGCCGGTCTCCAGGGCGTACTCGGCGCCCACGATCATCATGCTCTCCTCGGCGCAGAGCCGCTCGAGCAGGCGGCTGCCGTGCCGGAGGTGATCGCACGAGTTGCGCACGTTCGCCCGCATCGCCTCGCGCAGCAGGAAGTCCCTGGAAGCGTGGCTGCCGGCGGCGCTCAGCACCGTCTCCACCGGGGATCGGCAGCGTTCGACGATATCGCGGATGTTGTCGGTGAGGGGACCGCCGTGCTCCTCCTGGAGCAGCTCGCTCAGCGTGGCCTCGATGGCGCCGCAGCGCGAGTGGCCCATCACCACCGTGAGGCGAGTGCCGAAGGCGGCGGCGGCGAACTCCACGCTGCCGATCAGCGAGGGCGCCACCACGTTGCCCGCCACCCGGATGACGAACAGCTCGCCGAGGCCCTGATCGAAGATCAGCTCGGCCGGCGCCCGGGAGTCCGAGCAGCAGAGGATGATGGCAAAGGGCTGCTGCCCGTCCGCGAGCGCGGCCCGCGCCCGCTTTCCCAGCACGACGTGCTCGCTGCGGATGTTGTCCACGAAGCGCCGGTTGCCCTCGGCCAGCCGCTGCAGCGCCCGTTCGGCGGACATGACGGGCGCGGAGGGCGGAGGATTGCTGATTCCCATGCGGTAGGCCACCGTGGTGGACCAGGCGGCGGGCGTCAATGGGGGGGCTCCCGCCTTACCCGCGGCGCTCGCGCGGGGTCACCCCCCGACGCCGCGCCGCCGCCGCCGCATCGCGAGCGCCGCGACCGCCGTGAGTGCCCCGAGCGCGCCCAGCGGAGCGCGCGGCGCTCCCCCCGGGATCGCGCACCCGCACCCCTCCGGCGCGAGCTTCCTCGCCGGATCGACGACCACGCTCACCTGGTCGGTCGCCTCCAGGATCCCGTCGCCGACCTTCACCTCGAACGCGAAGGTCGTCGCCGCGGCCACCTCGGGCGCCACGAAGGTCGCCTGCGTGCCCTCGCCGGTCAGCTCGACCGCCGGCCCCGCCGTCTGCGTCCAGGAGAACGTCAGCTCGTCCTCCTCGGGATCCGAGCTCCCCGACGCGTCGAGCGTCACAAGCTCTCCGATCGCGGCCGCCTGATCCGTTCCGGCGTCGGCCACCGGCCCTCTCTGGCAGGAGGCGGTGTCCTCGACGAGCGTCGCGAACGGTTTGTTCTGCACGCCCGTAAACCCGATGTCGTCGAGCTCCCAGCCGGTGTCGCCCGCGGCCTCGTCGGTGCCCACGCGGAACCGCACCCGCACCGTCTTTCCGGCGAACGCGGTCCCCAGGTCGACAGACACCCTGTCGGCCTCGGGCCACGACGGGCTCTCGCCGACAAAGGCCATCCGCCTGGCCAGCGGATTGCCCGACTCGCCCGTGATCCTCCCGCTGTAGCCCGGATCCGCCGTCCTCGCGAGGTCGACCCACGTCTCGCCGCCGTCGGCGCTGATCTCGATCACCGCGCCGTCCCAGGACGTGCCGTCGCTCGCCTCGAACTGGTGCCGGTGCGCGAACGTCAGCACGAAGCTCTCGGTCGCGCTCACCTCCAGGGCCGGCGACACGAGCGCCGCGTCGGACAGGCTCCCCAGGTCCACGCCGCGCCACACGCGGTTCGGCGCGTCCCCCTCGGCGCGCGACCACACGAGCTCGCTGGAGAGCCCCTCGACGGTCCAGGTCGTGCTCTGCGTCTCCACGCCGTCGACCGCCGAGGACCCGGGGACCTCGTCGTAGTTCACGCGGCGCACCAGGGCCTCCACCCGCGCCGGCGTGCACGCCTCGGCGCTCTTCAGCGTCAGGCTGAGCTTCAGGTCCTCGGCGGGCTTCACGCTCCGGTCGAGCTTCACCGCCACGGTCGCCGTCCCGGTCGCGAACGGCGCGATGTCGCCGAACGACACGCGCGCGCCTTCCGGAAAGCTCACCCCGCCGCCCGGCCCCTCGATGGATGCCACCGCCCCGGTCAGCGGCGCCGTGCCGCGATTGACGATCTCGATCGCGACCGTGCCGGACTCCTCCGCGTCGAGCAGCCCGTCGCGGTCGCAGGAGCCGGCGCTGTCGTCGAGCTCCGCGCGGACCAGCGCGATCTCGGGCTGGATCTTGAAGCTCTCGACCACGCCGGAGAGGCCGTGCGAGTCGGCGCGCGGCGACTCGGCGCACGTGCCGGCGCCGCGCCGCGCGAACGCCTCCGCCATCGCGAGGAAGTCGCCCTGATCGCTGGCGAGCGCGGCGGCCAGCACGGCGTCGCGCTGCTCGGTGTAGGTCGGGTTGGCCGGGGCGAGCTTCATGCCCGCCACCACGTAATCGCTCATCCTCCGCCGGGTCTGCTCGAACGCGCGCGGCGGGGTCAGGCCGCCGCCGTGCCGGATCAGCGCGACATAGGCCTCGAACATCATGGCTGCCCAGACCTCACCGGCGTTGTGCACCTCGGAGTTCTGGGGAGCCGTGACGTTGAGCGGGTGGTCGGGGAGGCGCTCGTCGTCCGAGATGTGCTTGAACGTCAGCCCGTTCCTGCTGAAGTCGACGGAGTAGGGCGCGCGGCGGATGCCGAAGTAGCTGTCGCCCATCGCCGCGCTCCCGTAGGTCGAGAGCGGGTAGGCGCCGTCGAGGTCGTCGCCATCGCGCAGCGCCATGTGCAGCGCGATGAAATCCGCCCAGCCCTCGCTCTGCGCGCCGCACATCTGCGTGCCGCACGCGACCAGACGGAGGTGGATGTAATGGCCCCACTCGTGCGCCACGATGGTGTTGTCGATCGTGCCGTCGCGCTCCACGCTGGGCTCGCGGGTCATCGTGACCGCGAGCGGCGCCTGCGCCCCGGCGAGCGCCGCCTTGAGCGCGCTGCCGTCCTCGAGCGAGACGCTCTGGGCCGGCGTGGTCACCTCGGGCGCGTCGCCGGCGAGCCGCGGGGCCCCGTCGCTCACGCGGTTGTTGGCGATGATGACGCCGACGGCGCCCGCCTCCTGCGCGCTTTGCGCCTTCTCGGCGAAGGGGCACCCGCCCCGGTCGACGAGGGCGATCTTGCCGGCCACGTCGCTCGTGATCGGCCCGCACGCGTCGCCCCGGGGCGCGGCGTCGTCCTCGCCGAGGGCGAGCTCACCGGTCACCTCGTAGCGCTGGGGCCCGAACATGGCGGTGTTCGACGCGTAGTTGGCGTTCTGCGGCGTGACGCTCAGGGACCGCAGGTCCTGCCCGGACCACAGGTACATCTGCATCCGCGGCGACGCGCCGTCGTACGTCGCGTCCATGTTCGCGTTGTCGCGGCTGCCGCCGGGCGCGTCGTCCTGCGCCTCGGCGAGGAGCGGATCGCCGTCGAGGCCGCCTCGGCCGAGGTTGTCGCGCTGGCCGTTGCCCGCGGCCTCGGTGAAGCCGGAGTCGTAGTACCAGTCATGGAGCCAGTTCGTGACGTAGAAGACCTGGGTGACGGCCCCCATGATCTGCTCGGGCCCGGCGAGCGGCTCGGCGAGGGGGTCATAGGTGTGGTCGAACGCGCCCGGCCCCGAGAGCGCCGCGCGCGTATCGCCGCTGGAGAACCCGTCGGGCGCGTGATGATCCGCGTAGGCGTCGACGTTGTTGCCGCGGGTCGATGTCGCGTCCGCCGGCAGCCACGGATCGGCCTTGCCGTCCGGGCTCGTGTTGAACCCCTCGATGGAGATGAGGTTCGGCGCGATGAACCGCGGGACATGGCCGTCGGGCTGCCCGCTCGGGTGCGGCGACATGTCCTCGAGGGGCCCGCCGAGCGGGGTGTGCTTGTCCCCTTCCTCTGCCCAGACCCGGTAATCGAACGTGGCGGCGTGGGAGAGGTTTTCCCGGTAGAGATACCGCCCGTCGCTGGCCCCGAACACCCACGCATACGCCCCGGAGCTCGTGCTGCCGGCGTCGCCCGAGATGAGCTCGACGAAGTAGCCGGGCACGAGCCGGTCGGGCAGCGGAAACAGCACCTTCCTGACCCGCGCCGGCTGCGTGAAGCGCAGGCTCCCGGCGCGCTGGCGCGCGTGCGCGGTGTCCGCGAGCTCGAAGAGCCGATACCCGCCCTTCGCCTCGCCCCGGTCGCGGAGGTCAGCCGTCTTGATGTCGACGCGGTGCGCGTCGCGCACGGCGCGGACGATCGCCTGGGCCGGCGAGCCGGAGAACGCGCGGCTGCGCTTCGAGCCGGGCCGCAGCGAGCCGGCGCCGGGCGGAAGCGAGACGGCCGACGCGTGCAGGTTGCCCGCGAGCGCGACGAGCGAGAGGTCGCGCTTCATGAGCACCCCGAGCTCGCTGCGGAAGACCGGGACCCCGTCGACGTCCTGGCCCAGCGTCACGAGGATGCCGCCGCGCCCGGTGTCGTGGACGTGCCGCACGACGGCCGTGTCGAGCGCGGCCTGCGGCAGGTTGTAGAGGCGCGCGTACCGCTGCACGTACCAGCGCGCTGCGGCCTCCGCCGTGCTGTGGGTCGCGGCCGGCGGGCGGTGCTCCGGCGAGGTCGCCCACACGAAGGTCGGCACCCCGCGCTGCGGATCGGTCGACGCGACGACGACGCCCGGCGCATCCTCGTTCGCGACGCGCGCCACGCCGGCGGGCAGCGCCGGCGGCTCCTTGAAGTAGGCGTCGTGGTTCGGGCGCTCCCGCGCGTGGGCGAGGGGCCCGGCGAGCAGCGCGAACGACAGCGCGGTGTACCGAACTGAAACCTTCATGTTCCTCGATTCTCCGATTCCGAGGGAACGACGCCTATCGGACGCGCGCGCGAAGGCCGCGCGCTGCGTCCAGGGCGCCTCGCGCCCACCCGTCGAATCCGCGACGCGAGGCACCCTAGCCGCAGCGTACGTGCAGGGGAAGCGCGACGGCTCGCGCTCTGTGCGGAGTCGTAAGGTGCCTCTCATGCGATTTCGTCCCGGTGCTTGTCAGGGCGCGAGTCGGGCGGATCCAAGGCCGGAATGGAATAGCGAGGATACCTTTCGCCACACTCCATGAATCCATGAATTGCGCTGTTGTGGTCGCTGCCGACGAGTCGGGGCGAGCCGGTCGCGGCGTGTGCCGTGGCCGCCGCGACCTGGGCGACCTGGGCAGGAGGCGGGGCCATCGCGCCTGCGGCCTCATCCGGAATCCGGCCACGTGGCCGGGCGGACGGCGGCTCCTGCGCGCGGTCTCATGGGCGGCCGTCCTGCGGCGCGGGTCCGAGCGTGAAGGCGGGTGCGCAGTCACGCGCCGTGCGGCGCGCCTCATCGGCTCGGGCGCAGCGAGCCAGCCCACCTGCGGGTATGACGAAGCGCTGACATGCCGCGCGGGGCTCCGGAGACTATCCTCACAAAAGCCAACGTGATCCACGCTTTGCACGTCGAGACCAAGCTCGTCTCCGAAGAGCTCTGCGCTCTTCTACGTCAAGTTGATCCCGCGGTCTTCGTCTTCCGGGACGAGCCCGAGGTGCGCGCCCGGGTCGATCGGGTGGTGTCGCGGCTCCGGGAGCTCGTCGTGGCTGCCGAGCGCGACGATGCGGCGGGCACGGTCGGGCGGCTCCGCGAGCGCCTTCGCGCGTTGCTCGCGGCGGTCGAGCGGGCGACCCCGACCGGCACGCCCTCGCCCAAGGCGGCGTGGATAGCGTTCCAGCGGGAGGTGCAGCCTGCGTACGAGTCGTTGCTGCTGACGCTGCGGGGGGTCGTCGTGGCGCCGCCGAGCGTCAGGCCGACGAACCATGCGCGCAGCCTGTGGCACGTGGGCTCGGGGCTGGCGGTGCTCGGGCTGATCCAGCTCCTGCCCGAGCGCGGCTGGCTGGTGACCGTGAGCGGCGCGTTCGCGGCGGCGGCGTGGTCGATGGAGATTGCCCGGCGGGTGAGCGAGCGGGTCAACGATCGGCTGATGCGGCTCTTCCGGTTCGTGGCGCACCCGCACGAGCGTTACCGGGTGAACTCGTCGACCTGGTACGTGACGGCGCTCCTCTTGCTGGCGCTGTTCGGGACGCGGCTGAGCCAGTCGCTCGCCGTGGTGGTGCTCGCGGTGGCCGATCCGGCGGCGGCGCTCATCGGCCGTCGTTTCGGCCGCACGCGGCTGCTCGACGGCCGCTCGCTGGAGGGGACGCTCGCCTTCTTCGTGGCCGGCGCGCTGAGCTCCCTCGCGGTGATGTGGGCGCTCGGCCCCGCGTCGCTCTCCTCGCGGCTCGTCCTGGCCGCCGTCGCGGGCCTGGCCGGGGCGGCCACCGAGCTGTTCTCGTCGCGGATGGACGACAACTTCACGATCCCGGTCGCCGTGGCGGCCGCGGTGACCGTCGCCGGCGCGGGCTGATCTCAGGGCATCTCGCCGCGGATCTCGACCGCGAGGCGGGCGAGGTACTGTCTCATGAACTCCGCCCGTCGCGCCCCCTCGCGACGCCCGGCGGCCGTCCTGAGGCTCTCGGCGGTCTTGAACAGCTTCACATGGAAGTGGTCGATGGCGTTCTCGCGGTCGTCCCACGGCCTCCGCTCGGCGAACGGATCCTGGGGATCGTAGAACCGCACGCCGAGCAGGCCGCCCACGGCGAAGCAGCGGGCGATCCCGATCGCCCCCAGCCCGTCGAGCCGGTCGGCGTCCTGGACGACCCTGGCTTCGACGGTGGTCGGCTCGATCCCCGCGCTGTAGCTGTGGGCCTCGATGGCGTGGGCGATGTCCGCGAGGAAGGCCTCGGGGTACGCGATGCTCCGGAGGAAGCGCAGCGCCTCCTCCGCGGAGAGCCGTGAGGCCTGGGAGCGCCTCGGGTCGTCCTTTGGGACGTTCACGAGATCGTGGAGCCACGCCGCGGGGACGACGACCTCCAGCCTGGCCCCTTCGTCCGCCGCGAGGGCCTTTGCCGTGGCGACGACCCTCGTGAAGTGCGCCAGATCGTGCGCCGGATCATCGCCGAGGTCGGTCTGATCGAGCTTCCTCGCAAAGAGCGCTTCCCAGTCCTTCATCCCCCGCCTCTTATCCACGGAGGCGAGCGCGGGCAATGACGACGGGACGAGAGAGCGCCTTGGCTGACGCCGCGCGCGCTCGATCGGCAGCGCGTCAGGCCGTCGGGTGCGCCTCTGCGCCCGCGCTGCGCGGGGGAGACATCGCCGCGAGCTGGTTGATGTGCACGTGCTGGCTCGGGACAGGATGCCCCAGCTTGCCGAGCTCCTCGCGGATGACCTTGTTGATGGCGAAGTAGACGTCCCAGTAATGATTGCTGTTGCAGAAGGGCCG
>JAICEP010000116.1 GCA_025924095.1 Sorangium sp. | reverse complement strand
GGACCCCGCTGATGGAGGCCGCCATCGACGACGCATGCGAGCACGCTGGCGGGCTGCGCCCCGCGGGCGCCGCGCCGCTCGCCGTCCCGCGCGAGCTCCTGGCCTCGGCCGCGGTGGGCCTCGGCGTGCTCGCGGTGGCGCTGCTCGAGGTGCGCACCCCGCGGAAGCAAGCGCCTGTCGCGCAGACCATCGACGCGCTCGCGATGTCGCCCGACGACCTCGAGCTCTTCAAGGACGCGGCGAAGGCGCTCGACCGGCAGGACCAGAGCCCGGAAATGAAGTCCGCGGTCGAGCGGTTCAACCAGCTCATCGAGGACATCGCCAACAAGCGCCTCGATCGGACCGAGGCGTTCCGCCGCATGGAGGCGCTCGAGCGCGAGCTCCTCAAGGGGGCCGAGGCCGACCTGAAGGCGCTCGAAGAGGCGCTGAAGGAGACCGGGATCGATCTCAAGAAGAGCGACCTGGCGAAGGGCGTGGGGGAGTCCCTCGAGAAGAAGGACCTCGAGAAGGCGAAGAAGGACCTGAAGGAGCTCGCCGAGAAGCTCCGCGACAAGAAGCAGAAGTTCAACAAGGCCGAGATCGAGCGGCTGCGCAAGGCGCTCGCCGAGGCGGCCTCGCGCCGCAAGGAGGCCCTCGCCGCGATCAACGAGAAGCGGGCCGAGGTGCGCGAGCAGCTCCTCAAGCAGAAGCAGAAGGCCTCCGCGAACGAGCAGCAGAAGTCCGAAGAGGAGCGGCTGCTCAAGAAGAAGGAGCGCGAGCTGGAGCGGCTCGACCGCGACGCCGAGCAGAAGGAGCGGACCGGGCGCCAGCTCGATCGGCTCGACCGAGAGCTCGCCAAGGCCGCCGAGGATCTGATGCGCGATCTCGGGATGTCAGCGGACGATCTCGAGCAGGCCGCCGAGGACATCAACCGGATGCAGCAGGAGGAGATGTCCGAGCAGGAGAAGGAAGAGCTGCGCCAGCGGCTCGAAGAGCTCCGGGAGCTCGTGCGCCAGCAAGGGCAGGGCGGCAAGCAGCGGATGGCGAGGATGCTCCGCTTCGGCAAGCGCGCGCGCGGCAACCAGGGCAGCGGCGAGGAGCAGCAGGGGCAGGGCCAGCAGGGGCAGGGCGACGGCGAGCAGGAAGGCCAGAACGGTCAGCAAGGCCAGGGCGGTCAGGGCAAGGGCGGTCAGGGCAAGGGTCAGGAGCTGGTGATCGGGCCCGGCGGCAAGAAGATCCTGATGCCCGGCGGGCAGGGGCAGGGGCAGGACGGGCAGGGGAGCGGCCAGGGCAACAGCAACGGCGGCAATCAGCCCGGGGGCGACGGCGCCGGCTCCAGCCGCGGCGGCGAGGTCGCAGGCAAGCGCACCGACCCGAAGATGGGGACCCAGGACGTCCAGGCCCAGGGGCTCGACACGCAGCAGGGGCCGTCGAACAGCGAGGTGATCCTCAGCGCCGCCGAGCGGGGCTTCAAGGGGACCGGCTACAAGAAGGTCTTCACGGACTACCACACGGTCGCGGAGCAGCAGATCAACAAGGACCAGATCCCTGATGGATACCGGTTCTACGTGAACCGGTATTTCCAGCTCATCAGGCCGCGCGAGTGAGTCGAGCCGGCGGCTCGAACGCGACCGCGCCTCTCTACTCTAGCGGCGCTCCGCGACAGCGGGCACGAAGCAGGAAGCTATGGCCGAGAAGACGAAGGAAGCAGCGCGGGCCGAGGTAGACGAGTTCCGCGCGAGCATCGGAGGGCTGCGCGAGGAGGTGGGGAAGGTCATCGTCGGCAACCGCGAGGTGATCGATGGGGTGCTCACGTGCATGCTCGCAGGCTCGCACGCGCTGCTCGAGGGCGTGCCGGGGCTCGGCAAGACGATGCTCGTCCGCACCATGGCCGAGGCGCTCGAGCTCCAGTTCTCACGCATCCAGTTCACGCCCGACATGATGCCCGCCGACATCATCGGCACCACGGTCATCGATGAGAGCGCGGGCGGGCAGCGGTCGTTCTCGTTCCGCAAGGGGCCGCTCTTCGCGAACATCGTCCTCGCCGACGAGATCAACCGGGCGACGCCGAAGACGCAGAGCGCGCTCCTCGAGGCCATGCAGGAGCACCGGGTCACGGTCTCGCGGCAGAGCTACACGCTGGAGGAGCCGTTCTTCGTCCTGGCGACGCAGAACCCCCTCGAGAGCGAGGGGACGTACCCGCTGCCCGAGGCGCAGCTCGATCGGTTCTTCTTCAAGCTGCACGTGCCGTTCCCGAGCCGCGACGAGCTGAACTCGATCCTCGAGCGGACCACCGGGACCGACGCGGTCGCTGCGCGCCCGGTCCTCAACAGGGAGCGGATCGTCGCGATGCAGCGGCTCGTCCGCGAGGTGCCCGTGGCGAAGCACGTGCAGGACTACGCGGTGCGGCTCCTGCAGGCCACCCACCCCACCGAGGGAGACAGCCTCGACGAGGTGAAGCGGTTCGTGAAGTTCGGCGCGTCGCCGCGAGGGGCGCAGGCGCTCCTGCTCGCCGCGAAGATCCGGGCGCTCTTCGAGGGGCGGTTCGCGGCGTCGGTCGACGACGTGCGCGCGTGCGCGCTGCCCGCGCTGCGCCATCGCGTGCTCCTCAACTTCGAGGGAGAGGCCGAGGGGGTGAAGACCGACCAGGTGCTGCAGGCGATCCTCAAGCACTTGCCGGAGAGCAAATGAGGCGCCGTCTAGGGTAGCATGGGGCTCTTCGACGCGTTCAAGAGGGCCGCCGCGCCGCTGCGCCGGCTCTCAGCGCTCTCCGCCGGCGCCCCCGACGAGGAGCTCTTCGACGACGAGTTCCAGCGCAAGCTCGACTACCTCGCCATGGTGAGCCGTCGCGTCTTCTCGGGAGCGATGCGCGCGGAGCGGCGGACCAAGAAGACCGGCTCCGGGGTCGAGTTCGCCGATCACCGGGACTACGCCCCCGGCGACGATTTCCGGTACCTCGACTGGGCCGCGTACCAGCGCTTCGACCGGCTCCTCATCCGGCTCTACGAGGAGGAGGAAGATCTCTCGATCTACTTCATCCTCGACACGTCGGCGTCGATGGCGTTCGGCGACGGCGCGAAGCTGCGCCACGCGAAGCGCCTCTGCGCGGCGCTCGCGTACGTGGGGCTCGCCAACCTCGACCGCATCGCGATCGTCACCGCGACCGACGAGATCAGCGGGCGCATGCAGTCGACCCGCGGCAAGGCGCGCATCTTCCGGATCTTCCGCTTCCTCGGGGAGGCGCGCAAAGGCGGCGCGACCGATCTCGGGGAGGCGATGAAGACCTTCGTGGCGCAGCACAAGCGGCGCGGGCTCGCCGTCATCCTCAGCGACCTCTACGATCCGGTGGGCTTCGAGCGCGGCATCAACGTGCTCCGGTACAACCGGTTCGAGCCGTTCGTGCTCCACATCGTCGACCCGCGCGAGGCTCGGCCCGCGCTGCGCGGCGACGTGCGCGTCTACGACTGCGAGACCGGCGACGAGCGCGAGGTCACGGTGACCGCGAAGGTGCTCGATCGCTACGCCGAGGCGTACGACCAGTACCTCGACGAGATCCGCCGCTTCTGCACGTCGCGGCAGGTGAGCTACTTCCGCGCCGACGTGTCCGTCCCCTTCGACGAGCTGATCCTGCGCGTGTTCCGCAGAGGCGGCTTCCTCCGGTAGCGATGCTGCACTTCACCGGCGTCCCGCTGCAGACCCTGCTCCAGATCGGCGCCCTCGCCGGCGCGGTGGTCGTCGTCTTCTACATCCTCAAGCTGCGCCGGCGGCCCGTCGCGGTCCCCTTCTCGAAGATCTGGGAGCGCGTCCTCCGGGACAAGGAGGCGACGAGCCTGTTCTCGCAGCTGAAGCGGCTCCTCTCGCTCCTGCTGCAGCTCGCGCTCCTCGCGCTGCTCCTGCTCGCGCTCGGGGATCCTCGCCCGCAGGCGAACCTCGTCGAGGGGCGCAACATCGTCGTCCTCGTCGACGCGAGCGCGAGCATGCAGGCCGTCGACGTCGCGCCCTCGCGGATCGAGCTCGCGAAGGAAGAGGTCAGGAAGATGGTCCGTGGCCTGTCCGGCAGCGACCGCATGCTGCTGGCCCAGATGGACGCGGCCGTCACGCCGCTGTCCACGCTCACCGGCGAGATCGCCGATCTCGAGGCCGCCGTCGCGGCGGTGAAGCCGACCGACGCCACGGCCGATTTTGCGCGCGCGCTCCGCTTCGCGGGCGATACCCTGAGCGGGCTCCCGTCGCCGGAGGTCATCGTCGTGAGCGACGGCGCGCTCGGCGAGCCGGCCGACGCCGGCGGGCCGGTGCACCTCGGCGACATCAAGCTCTCGTTCTTGCCCATCGGCACGGGCCAGAGGAACGCCGCCATCACCGAGTTCTCGGTGCGGCGCTACCCGCTCGACAAGAGCCGCTACGAGGTGATGCTCGAGGTCACGAACACGAGCGACGAGCCGCTCGATCTCGAGCTGTCGCTGCTCGGCGACGGCCAGCTCACGGATCTGACGCGCATCCGGCTCAAGCCCAAGGAGAAGCTGCCCCGCTTTTACCCGAACCTCTCCGGCGCATCGAAGACGCTCGAGGCGAAGCTCGCGCTGGCCGACGGTAGCTCCGATGACCTCCCGGCGGACAACCGCGCGTACGCCCTCCTCCCCGAGCGGCGCCGCGCGCGCGTCCAGGTCGTCTCCGCGGGGAACATGTTCCTCGAGGCGGCGCTGCTCCTCGACGAGTACCTCGACGTGACGTACGTCGAGCCGCAGCGTTACCCGACGGCGTCGTCGTTCGACGTGACCATCTTCGACGGCGTGGCGCCGAGCGTCGCGCCGGGGAGCGGGAGCCTGCTCTACCTCGACCCGACCGGGACCACCCTCCCGTTCGAGGTGGGCAAGGAGATCCTGGACGACGACCCGAACTACCGTCTGGGGTTCGACGAGCTCGACGCGAAGCACCCGCTCCTGCGCTACACGGCGCTCAGCGACGTGAACATCGCGCGCGCCCACGTGCTCAAGGGCAACAAGGAAGACAGGGTCGTCGGCCGGAGCTACAAGGGCCCGCTGCTCATCGCGGGGCGGCGCGGCGGCGTCAAATTCGTCGCGCTCGGCTTCGACGTCCGCGAGAGCGATTTCCCCCTCCGTATCGCCTGGCCGCTCTTCCTGCTCAACGCGATCAACGACTTCGTCGAGGAGGACACGAGCTACATCTCCTCGTTCCGCACGGGCGCCGTCTGGCACATCCCGGCGTCCTCGTCCGCGGAGTCGGCCAGCCTGGAGCTGCCCGACGGGACGAAGCGGGCGGTCCCGATCCAGGACGGGCGTGCCGTCTTCCTCGGACAGCACGCCGGCTTCTATACGCTGCGCGTCGGCGCCGCCGGCGCGCAGGAGGAGAGCATGTTCGCCGCGAACCTCTCCGCGCCGCAGGAGAGCGCGATCGCACCCGCCGCCGAGCTCAAGGTCGACGGACGCGGCGCGGGCGCGGTGAGCGAGTTCAAGATCGGCGTTCGCCGTGAGCTCTGGGTCTACCTGCTCGCGGCGGTGCTCCTCGTGACCGCGATCGAGTGGTTCACGTACCACAGGAGGGTGACGGTGTGAGCGCGTTCAGTGGCCGCAAGTTCCGCGTCGTCGCGTGGGCCATCACCTGCGCCGCCCTCGGTGGGATCCTGTTCTGGGCGTACCGGAAGTACGTCATCTTGCATCCGGATCCGACGCTCACGTGGGTGCGCGAGGGGGTGAAGTACGAGCTCCTCAACCCGAAGATGCTCGGCGCGCTCCTGCTCGCCCCCTGGTTCGTGGGCGTCCTCGCCGGATCGCTCGCCGACCTTCCCCTCCCGCAGCGCGTGCTCTCCGTGCTGCTGAGGATCGCCTTCGTCGCGCTGATCGCGCTCGGGCTGTCGCGGCTCGCGAGGACCGCGACCACGGAGAAGGTCGCCACCATCTATCTCATCGACGTCTCGGAGTCCGGCACCGACGAGTCGCTCGGCGACGCGCGCGCGGCGCTCGACAAGGCGTTCGCCGAGAAGCCGGAGGACGGCGTGATCAAGGTGATCACGTTTGCGCGACGGCCGCGGCTCGTCGAGCACGCCGCCGGCGAGGCGGCCGGCCGCGACGCAGAGCGGCGCGCGCCGGCCATCGGCCGCCACCTCGACGAGAAAGGACAGCGCGGCGATCTCGGCGCAGGCTCGAACCTCCAGGCGGCGCTCCAGCTGGCCTACGGGCTGTACCCGCCCGGCTATCTCAAGCGCGCCGTGCTGATGTCGGACGGCGTCCAGACCGACGGCGACGTGCTGGCCGAGGCCAACCGGGCGCGCGATTTCGGGGTACGGCTGTTCTCCATCCCGTACCGGCGACCCGCGCCGCCCGAGGTCGCGGTGCGCGAGCTCAGGATGCCGGACCGCGTCAAGGTCGGCGAGACGTTCGAGATCCACGCCGACATCTATGCCAGCCGCGCCACAAAGGCCCGCGTGCGGCTGTTCCAGGGGGAGGCGCTGAACGGCCTCGAGGGCATCCGGGATCTCGAGCTCAAGGCGGGGCCGAACGACGTCGTGTTCAGGAGCGTCGTGCGCATCGCGGGGCAGGTGACCTACGCGCTCGAGCTCGACCAGATCGCCGACGACAAATTCAAGGAGAACAACCGGTACGCGACCACCATCGACGTGCCCGGACGCCCGTCGGTGCTCTACATCGAGGGGACGCCGCAGCACGCCGGCCCGCTCTCGAGCGCGCTCACCGCGCAGCAGCTCGACGTCGACGTCAGGCCGCCGGCCGGCTTCCCCGGCTCCCTCAAGGAGATGGAGCGCTACGACTTCCTGATCGTGTCCGATACCCCGAAGGAAGCGCTCAGCCTGCAGGGGCAGGAGATCATCGAGAGCTACGTGCGCGATCTCGGCGGGGGGTTCCTCTTCGCCGGCGGCGAGTCAGGGTACGGCCTCGGCGGCTGGTACCGCACCACCATCGAGCGGATCCTGCCGGTGCGGATGGACAACGAGCGGAAGAAGGACATGCCGAGCGTCGCGATGGCGCTCGTCATGGATCGCTCGGGGTCGATGACCGGGCTGCCCCTCGAGATGGCCAAGGCCGCAGCGAAGGCGACCGCCGGGGTCCTGTCGTCCGACGACCTGATCGAGGTCATCGCGTTCGACTCGGCGCCGACCCGGTACGTGAAGATGCAGCCCGCGCGCAACCGCTCGCGGATCGCCGGCGAGATCGCGCGCATCCAGCCGGGCGGCGGGACCGAGATCTTCGCCGCGCTCGACGCCGCCTACCAGGACATGACCGTGACCCAGGCGCGCAAGAAGCACGTCATCCTCCTCACCGACGGCAAGGCGTCGACGGGCGGCATCCGCGACCTCGTGTCCGCGATGATCGCGGAGTCGATCACGGTGACCACCGTGGGGCTGGGGAACGACCTCGACGAGCAGCTGCTCAAGATGATCGCCGACGTGGGCGGAGGGCGCTTCCACGCGGTCCCCGATCCGAACAACCTGCCGCGGATCTTCACCAAGGAGACCGAGATGGTCGCGCGCGCCGCTGCCGTCGAGGAGTGGTTTCCGGTCACGCAGGTCGGCGACGCGGCGTTCCTCCGCGGCATCGACATCCGCACGGCGCCGAACCTGCACGGCTACGTCTCGACCAAGCTGAAGCCGTCGCCGGCCCAGGAGCTGCTCACGAGCGACACCGAGGAGCCGATCCTCGCGCGCTGGCGGGTCGGCCTCGGGTGGACGCTGGCCTGGACGAGCGACGTCAAGGCGCGCTGGGCCGTGGAGTGGCTGAGGTGGCCGGGCTTCGAGAAGTTCTGGGGGCAGCTCGTCCATGAGCACATGCGCCAGAAGCACCGGCGCGAGCTCGACATGAAGGCCGAGATCGTGGACGGAGAGCTGCGCGCGTCCGTGGACGCGTTCGGGGCAGACGACCGGTTCGAGAACAACCTGACCTCACGGCTCAGCATCATCGGTCCCGAGCCGGGCGGGACGACGCGGGTGGTCGACATGCGTCAGACCGCGCCGGGCCGGTACGAGACGGCGCTCGCGCTGGATCGGTACGGCTCCTTCCTGCTGCGGGCGGAACACCTTCGCGAGGCCGAGGACGGCTCGCTCCGGCCCGTCGCCGTCAGCTACGGCCACGTCTCGAACCCGTACCCCCGCGAGTACGCAAGCTTCGAGCCCGAGCTCACGACCCTCGAGAAGGCCGCGACGTCGACCGGCGGCGCGGTCGATCCGAACGGCGTGGCGGCCATCTTCGACCCGGCCGGGGAGAAGGTGACCTTCCACGAGGAGCTCTGGCAGCGGTTCATCTATGCCGCCATGCTCGTCTTCCTGCTCGACCTGTTCGTCCGGCGGGTGCGGCTCTTCGACCGGAAGTTCGTCGCGCGCCGCGGCCGCGGGGTAGGAGGCCGGAGCCTCCCCGCCGTATGACGGCCCGCGGCACAACCGAACCCCGATGATCGCTGATCCCCCGTTCCGCGCCGCCGTCACGCCCAGCACCGGCGAGCATCCGTCAGGTTGCCCCCGACTCCGCTGCATGGATCGCTGTGCTCCAGACCGCTGGCCCGCACCATTTCGCGACGCGGAGGGGCTGTCTTGGGCTAGTTTCCCCTTATAGACCGGTGGTAGAGGAGCCCTGGAAAGCAGCGAAGGACGTGAACGCGCTCGAGGCCTCCACCTTTCGGCCTCCGGTAGGTCGTCCGCTCATTATCAGCGGCGATCCGCTCGCCTCGCTCCGCGGCCGGGGCGCCTCGGTCTCCTCCAGCACCGCCCTGGGCCGGCGGCTCCGCGAGTCGCCTCGGACGATCGCGGAGCTCCACGAGCAGGAGATCGCGCTGGGGATCGACGTGGTCCGGGCCCTCACGTCCGCGACGACGACGCGTGCCCTGGCGCCCATCGGCATGGGGTTCCGAGCCGCCGCGCTGACCGGAACAGCGGTCGAGCTCGCGGCGGAGGCGGCAGGCGCGGCCGCACGCCGCGTGGCGGTGGCCGGTATCCTGGGGCACACTGCCGCCGCGCCCATGGCCGACCGGATTGCGGAAGATTACGCGGTCCATGCGGCCAGGCTGGCGGCCGCCGGCTGCGAGATCCTCGTCGCTTGCGGCTTCGATCCCGTCCAGGCGGCGTGCGTCTCCCCCGCGGTCGCGCGGCTCGCGCGCCGCGCGGCGGTGGTCAGCGCCAGCACGACGCAGCTGGCGACGTGGGCGCTCGTGGAGCTCGACGGGGCCGGACGTACCGCCGACGGCGAGGGCTTCGAGGAGGTCGCCCGGGGGGCGCTCGACAGCGGCGCGGACGCGCTGCTCTTCGAGATCGCGTCGGTCGACCTCGGGCTCAACATCCTCCGGCGCCTCGAGGGCGTCGCCCACGAGGCCCAGGTCGGCGTGCTGCTCGGCGTCGAGCCCGCGCACGGAGAGGGGGCCGAACGCCCCTCGCCCGCCGAGGCGTGCGACGCCTGGGCCGTGTCCGCGGCGCGGCTCATCGAGGCGGGCGCGCGAATGCTCGGGGGAGGGACGGGGACAACGCTGGCGCACCTCGGTGCGCTCGCGAAGATGCTCCGTACGACGCAGCGCGCGCCCCTGCTTAGGCGTGCGCTCTAGGCGAGAACGAAACAAACCGGAACCGTGATGATGGCCGATGCAAGCCACGCGAGCGAGTCGATGTCTCAACCGTTGAAGACGTTCGACGATCTGATGTTTCCCTTCCACGAAGCGGTGAAGCCCGAGTCGCTCCACCGGATCGGCGCCGAGGCGGAGAAGTTCGGGGTCGATGCCAGGACGGGCGCCGCCATCCCCTACGAGGGCGAGCGGAGCATCCTCTCCGTGCTCCAGGCGCTCGTCGAGCGGCACGGCTGGACGCCCGAGCACGAGACCCCCGGCGGTCCGCTGATCGCGCTCGCCCGGGCCGGCGCCTCGGTGACCCTCGAGCCAGGCGGGCAGCTCGAGCTGTCCGGGGCGCCCCTCGAGAACATCCACCAGATCTGTATGGAGATGAGCGGGCACCTCGCGGAGCTGCGCGACATTTCCGCCGAGCTCAGCTTCGCGTGGCTCGGCATCGGGTTCCACCCGTTCGCGTCGCAAGCCGAGCTCTCCTGGGTGCCCAAGGGGCGCTACGCGATCATGCGGCGCTACCTGCCGACGCGCGGCGCGCACGGCCTCGACATGATGCGCCGCACCGCCACGGTGCAGGCGAACTTCGACTACGCCAGCGAGGAGGCGGCGATGCGCGCGCTCCGCGTGTCGCTCCGGCTCTCCCCGCTGGTGACGGCCATCTTCGCGAACTCGCCGTTCTACGAGGGCGCGCTGTTCGGCGGGCGGAGCTACCGCGCCAAGGTCTGGCTCGACGTCGACCCGTCGCGGCAGGGGCTGCTCCGCAACGTGCTCGAGCGCGGCCGCCGCTTCTCGGACTACGTCGCGTGGGCGGTCGACGCGCCGATGTTCCTCATCAAGCGCGACGGCGAGGTGATCGAGAACACGGGGCAGACGTTCCGTGAGTTCCTGGAGCACGGCCGCGAGGGGCACCGGGCCACCCGCGCCGACTGGGAGATGCACCTCAACACCCTCTTCCCGGAGGTCCGGCTGAAGCGGACCCTCGAGGTCCGCGGCGCGGACTCGCTGCCGGGCAACCTGGTCTGCGCGCTCCCGGCGCTGTGGACGGGGATCTTGTACGACGCGCGCGCGCTCGACGAGGCCGACGCCCTGTCCGAGAGCTTCAGGTTCGACGAGCTCGAGGCCGTGCGCCCGATGATCGCCGAGCGCGCGCTCCGCGCTACATTCCGCGGCAAGCCGCTCGCGGCGATGGCCGAGCAGCTCGTCTCGATCGCCTCGGGCGGCCTCGAGCGGCGCGCGCGCCTGAACAAGAGCGGCAAGGACGAGCGCGTCCACCTCGACCGGCTCAGCGCGCTCATCGCCAAGGGGCAGTCCCCGGCCGATGCTCTCGTCGATGGACTCAGCAACGACGACCCGGACCTGCGAAGCAAGATCCTCGATCGTGCGCGGATTTAAGCGCGGTTCGTCGCCGGGGAGACGCGGAGGGGCAGGCGCCCCCACGGGGGGACGTCGACCGGCATGACGTTTGTCTATCTCCTGGGCACCGCGCTCCTGGTGCTCCTCAACGCGTTCTTCGTCGCCTCCGAGTTCGCCATCGTCAAGATGCGGCCGACGCGGCTGGAGCAGCTCGTGCGCGAGGGGGATGCGCGCGCGCGGCTCGCGCTCCAGATGTCGCAGCGGCTCGACGAGTACCTCTCGGCCAACCAGCTGGGCATCACGCTCGCGTCCCTCGGGCTCGGCTGGATCGGCGAGCCCGCCATCGCCCACCTGATCGAGCCGATGCTCGCGCCGATCGGCGCGTGGTCGGGCGTCGGCGCGCACGCCCTCGCCGTGGGCATCGCGTTCATCGTGATCATGGCGCTCCACACGGTGATCGGCGAGCTCGCGCCGAAGTCGCTCGCCATCCAGCGGACGGAGAAGGTCACGCTCTGGGCGGCGCGGCCGCTGCACGGGTTCTTCGTCCTGATGTGGCCGGTGATCTGGGTGCTCAACTCGATGGCGAACGGGTTCGTCCGGCTCTTCGGGCTCCGGCCGGTCGGCGAGGCCGAGATCGCGCACACCTCGGAGGAGCTCCGGCTGCTCCTGACCAAGAGCCCCGCGGGGCTCGATCCGGCGCTGCGCAGCATGCTCGTGCGCATCTTCGACCTGCGCCGGCGCACGGCGAGGCACGTGATGTCGCTCCGCTCCGACGCGGCGATCCTGCGCGCGAACATGACGATCGAGGAGGCGGTGCGGACCGTGGCGGACGCCGGGTACTCCCGGTACCCGGTGCTCGACGAGCAGGGCAAGAACGTGCTCGGCTACCTGCACCTCCGCGATCTGTTCGACGTCCTGAGCCACCGACGCCGCGCGACGCGCGTGGCCGAGCTGCTCCGCAAGCCGATCTTCGCGCGCGAGAACACCTCGGTCGAGCGCCTCCGCCTCGAGATGCAGGCGCGCCAGGTGCCGGTGGCGATCATCACCTCGGCCTCGGGCGAGTTCATCGGGCTCGTCACGATGGAGGACCTCATCGAGGAGATCGTCGGCGAGATCCGCGATGAGAACGACGAGGAGGTGCCGCCCATCCACCGCCGCGGCGGCGGCATCGTCGACGTCGACGGCCGCGTGCTGCTCGCGGACCTGGAGCGCGACGCCCATATCGTGCTGCTGCCCGAGGTGAAGACCGTCGAGACGGTCGGCGGCTATATGCTCGGCCGGCTCGAGCACCCACCGGAGGCCGGTGAGCGCGTCGAGTGCGAGGGCTACACGCTGGTGGCCATGGACGTGGCTGGCCGGAGGGTGCGCCGCGTCCGCATCGTCCCGACCGACGCGACCGGGGGCGAGCGGTCGTGACGAGCGCGTCCCCCCGCGCCGCAGATCCGCGCGCCGGCGCCGTCCGTCGGGGGCGCCGCCCCCGAGGAAGGTGCGCGGCTGGACGCGCATCCCGGAATTGGTCGGTCCCTGTGCGAACTGCACGCGGATCCCGGTACAAAGTTCAGCGAACCGGTACTACCCTGGCTTCGTAAGTGGAAACGCTTGCAACTCGGATCTTGCGCGATGGCCCGCTGAACGAGCTCGACGCCGTCGGCTGGGCCATCCGTCTCGCGAAGCGGATCGAGGCGCTGCACGCCCTCGGCGTTGCGCACGGGGCCATCTCGCCCGAGTGCGTGCTCACGACCGCGGTCGACCGCACCTCGAGGGCCATCCTGGCCGATCTGCGCCAGACGCCGAGCCGCGCCGCCTACCAGTCGCCCGAGCGCATCGCGGGCGGGACGCTCTCGCCCGGCGACGACGTGTGGGCCATCGCGGCGACGCTCTACGAGGTGCTGACCGGGACGAGCGCCTTCGGCGGCGGGAGCGACGCCGAGACGCGGCAACGGATCGCGAGCTCCTCGCCGGCGCCGCTCGCGGTCTTCGACGTCGGTGACGACGATCTCCAGCGGGTCCTCGACGACGCGTTCCAGCGCGATCGCTCCGTCCGCACGACAAACGCCGCCGCCTTCCGGCGCGCCCTCGAGGAATGGCACCCCGACCCCGCGGTGCGCACGCTGCTCCCGCTCGACGACGAGGACGCGACGAACGACGAGGACGACGACGAGGTGCGGACGCTGATGCGCGTCGCGCCGCTGAGCTCGAGCCAGCTCGACGCGATCATCGCGCAGCGCACGGCGGCAGCGGCCGCAGGGCAGCCGCCGCCGCAACTTCCGCCTGAGCGCCCGCAGTCTCCAGCGGCGTACCACGGCGCGTCGCCGCCGAGGCTGGGTGCCGCCCCCGTACCCAGGGCGCCCGTGGCCGCGCCAGCCGCTCCAGCAACGCGAGGCCGCGCTCCAGCCGCGCGAGGGCGGCTCCCGGGCGTCGGGGCGGTCCCGGTGACCCAGTCGTTCGGCGACGAGGGCGAGAAGCCGATGACGCTCACGCGGGAGGGGTCGCCCCTGAACCTCCGCGGAGCGGCGGGGCCGGCGGCCGCAGCACCGCCACCCTTCGGAGGAACGCCCTCCGTCGCGCACCGCGTGAGCAGCGCCGGGCGGCCCGGAGCGAGCGCGGGGTTGC
>JAICEP010000115.1 GCA_025924095.1 Sorangium sp. | reverse complement strand
TCCGCCAGAAGCGCATGAGCCAGAGCCCGATCAGCACGACGGTGAAGGCGCCGGACGCCATCATCAGCCGCTTCGTCGCCAGGACGTACCCTCGGGCGTTGGGATCGTAATGGAAACAGAACAGCAGCACCCGATCCCAGGCGCTCCCGACCAGCCCGCTGCCCGCTTCGCGCAGCGCGAGGCTGAAGTTCTTCTGCGGGAAGGAGATGCCGTACAGGGTACGCGATAGGCGCCCGTCCGGCGTGAAGACAAACGCGCCCGCAGCGTGCGCGTACTGCTTCGTCGTCTCGTCCCATCGGTAGCCGAAGCCCACGGTGTTGGCGAGCGTGCGCACCGACGCCTCGTCCCCGACAAGGAACTCGAAGCCGTCGCCGACGATCGGCCTGCCGTAGGCCTCGATATAGTTCGCCCGCTTCTTGCGCGCGGCGTCGGGCGTATCGCGGGGATCGAAGCTCACGACGAGGGTGCGGTACTCCTTGCCCGCGCTCCAGTCGCTCTCCTTCATGGCCTGGAGCACGCCGTTGAGGACCAGCGAGCAGAGCATCGGGCACTCGAAGTAACCGAGCACCAGGACGAGGGGCTTGTCGCCCGTCGCGTACCGGCCGAGCTCGACCTCTTGCCCCGACTGATCGCGGAGCCGGAGCTCGCGCGGGAGCATGGCTCCCGGCCGCTCCTCGATGTCGACGCCGACGAGCTCTGTTGGAATGGTCGTGTCCGCCGCCCGCGCGCTCCGCGCCGGGGTGACCGTGGCCACCACGAGCGCGAGCACAGCGAGCAAGGCGGACAGCGGGCGAGACATCACTGCACCGGAGCGGACGGCGCCGGGCTGGCGGGCTTGGGCGCCGCGCCTCCAGGCTGCGCGGGCTGGGCGGGCTTGGGCGCCGCGCCTCCGGATTGCGCGGGCTGGGCGGGCTTGGGCGCCGCGCCTCCAGGCTGGGCGGGCTTGGCCGCGTCGGCGGGCTTGGCCGCGTCGGCGGGCTTGGCCGCGTCGGCGGGCTTGGCCGCGTCGGCGGGCTTGGCCGCGTCGGCGGGCTTGGCCGCGTCCTTGTCGCCCGGCTTCGCTGCGTCCTTGGGCGGCTGGCCGCCCTCGGCGCCCGGGGGCGCGGCCTCGCTTGCCTTCGTGTTGCTCTCCTCGGGCTGCGCGGCCTGCTCGGGCGTGGTCGCAGCAGGAACGGCCGCGCTCCCCACGCGCTTCTCCTGGTAGTCCTTCAGGGTGAGCGCGACGGCCTGATCGATCGGGATGCGGACGACGCCGTCCTTCTCGTTCGCCCACTGGTAGCGGCTGAGGCGCTCCTGCTCCATGGCCCGCAGGCCGCGGAGCGCGCTGCTCGGCGGCTCGAGCACCTTGCTCGAGATCTCCCGCTCCATCGTCGACTTGAAGACCTCGTTCACGAAGAGCACGGTCACAACGAGGGACGCCAGCGTGGCGATCACGATCACGAAGATGAGCGAGTTGTTCGGCCGATCCGCCTCGGCGTGCTCGGTCTCGGCGTGCTCGGTCGCAGTGTTGTCAGTCGCTTCGCTCATGGCCGGCTCCTTACGGGTTGTCGATCCGAGCCGCTTCGGCAAGGTGAGGGTCATTCAGCGGATACAGCGGGCTCTTGGCCGCTTGAAGCGAGAGCACCCAGGCTCCCACGCCCAGCGGGCCGAGCAAGCCGGCGAGGTCGATCCAGCTCAGGTGCGCGCCGTGGTGATCCACGTTCGGCATGACAAGCCAGTAGAGGTCGACGTAGTGCATCACGAGGAGGAGCACCGACGCCGCCCCGAGGACCAGCGGGCTCCGCTTGGCGTGCCGGGACAGGAGGACGAGGAACGGCACGACGAAGTGCCCGAACAAGAGGGCCAGGCTCACGACCTTCCACGAACCCTCCCAGCGGTGACGATAGAAGATCGTCTCCTCCGGGATGTTGGCGTACCAGATGAGCAGGAACTGCGAGAACGCGATGTAGGCCCAGAAGATCGTGAAGCCGAAGAGGAGCTTGCCAATGTCGTGCTGGCGCTCGACGTTGCTCACCTTGCGCAAGAGCCCCGCCTTGTGGAGCGCGATCGTGATCAGCGCGAGCGCCGAGAGCGAGCTCGTGGCCGCGCCGGCGAACACGTAGACGCCGAAGATCGTCGAGTACCAGTGCGGGTCGATGCTCATCAGCCAGTCGAACGACGCGAACGAGATCGTCAGGGCAAAGACGATCACGGCCGGGGCGCTCCCGGCCCGCATCTTCGCCGTGGGGCGGAAATCGGCGCTCTCGTCCTGCGCGCGGGAGGTCTTGATGAACCACAGCGACAGGGCCGCCCACGCCGCGAGGAACACCCCGGCGCGGATGTAGAAGAAGGTCGGGTTCAGGTACGGCGCCTTCTGCTGGAGCAGGTGGTCGTTCGCGGCCTGGGGCCCCATCCAATGATGGTAGATGTCGTGGGCGAGCACCGCGACCGGGAGGAACAGCACGGCGCACGCGGGCAGGACGCCGCTCATCCACTCCATGTGACGGCGCGCGGCCGCCGACCAGCGCGCGCGCGTCAGGTGCTGGATGATCACGAAGAACAGGGCGCCGAGCCCGATCGTCACGACCCAGGTGAAGCCGGTGAGGTACGAGAACGCGAAACGCTTCGTGTCGACGACCGCCGCCAGCGCCGAGAGCGCCACGCCGGCGATGGCGAGCACCATGCTCCTCGAGACGAGCCGCTTCGCGACCGCCCGATCGAGGACCTTCGTGTCCTCGGCCAGAGCACTTCCGTGAGACTTCATGGAGTTCCGCTCTCCTTCGCGATGTTGCCCCGCTGGGTCTCCGGGACGTCGTCGATGCGCCCGTGCTGGCTGCGCTGCAGCACGCGCACCCACGTGACGATCGCCCACCGGTCCCGGGCCGGGATCTGCTTCCGATAAGACGGCATGTTCCGGACGCCGTTCGAGATGACGTGGAAGATCTCGCCGTCGGGCAGGCCGCGCGCCCTTTCGGACGCGAGGTCGATGGGCGGCGGGTACCCGCGCTTCACCACCATGCCCTGCCCGCTGCCGGCCTGGTCATGGCAGGGCGCGCAGTAGATGTTGAACCGATCCTGGCCGCGCCGGACCACCGTCTCGTCGACGGCGATGGGCGCCATCGCCAGGAACGTCTCGCCGTCCTTGCCGGTGCGGTAGGCGTCGCTCTCGTCGAGCGCCCCCTGGTGCACCGTGCCCTGCACGAGGGGCCGCATCGATCGGCCGTCGGGGAACAGGCGGTTGCCCTCCTCGGGCTGGAACTTGGGCTGCCAGTCCATGTCCCCGAAGACGTGGATCGGCGGGTCGCTGCTCGCCTGTCCGCGGCAGCCTGCCAGGACGACGAGGAGGGGAATACACCAGCGTTTCACGAGGAGACCTCCCTGATGCCCTGCGCGCCTGCGCGCTGGAGGAGGTTGCGCGTCTCCGTGGCATCGAACTTCGGGTCGCTCACCTCGACGCTGATGAAGAAGGCGTCGTCGGTCGCGCGCGGAAATGAGGGGTGCGTCATGGTGGGGTGGAAGAAGGACGGCAGGCGCCCGAGCGCGAAGAGCCCGAAGAAGCACGTGAGCGCCGCGACGAGGACCGTGAGCTCGAAGAAGATCGGGATGAAGGCCTGGTACGAGAAGGCCGGCTTGCCGCTGATGATGAGCGGGTAGTCGTAGAGCTGCGTGTACCAGGCGAGCAGGATGCCGCCGCTGAGCCCCGCCGCCCCGCCGCCGAGCACGAGCCACGGCAGCGGCGACGCCTTGAGCCCCATCGCCCTCTCCAGCCCGTGCACGGGGAACGGCGTGTGCGCATCGAAGCGGCTGTACCCGGCGTCCCGGAGCGTCTCGCACGCGTGATAGATGTCCTTCGGGGTCGTGAAGTAGCCCATCAGCGCGAACGGGGACGACGCCGCGGCCGCCTCCTCCTCGGCCCGGTGCTCCAGCTTGCGCTCGATCGCGAGCGCCGCTTTCCCGTGCGGCCCCTCCTCGTGGGGCTTGTCGTATTCCGCCTCGTCCTCGGGCACGAAGCCCTGCGGCTTGTCGTCGGCCGGGCCTTCGCGATCGGAGTCCTTGAGCCCTCCTGCCTCCTCGGTCGAGGCAGGCTCCCCGGAGCGCTTCCGGCTCGGAGGGTCGCTGTCACGCTGCATGATGAGCCTCGTCGTTGCTGTGCGAGCCGTGAGGATCGGCCGCCGCCGTGATCGCCTTCACCTCGCTGAGCGCGACCATCGGGAGGTAGCGGACGAACAGCAGGAAGAGGGTGAAGAAGAGGCCGAACGAACCGAAGAACGTCGACATGTCCCAGATGCTCGGGCGGAAGTAGGTCCAGCTGGACGGGAGGAAGTCGCGGTGGAGGCTCGTCACGATGATGACGAAGCGCTCGAACCACATCCCGATGTTGACCAGGATCGAGATCACGAACATCGCGGGGATGCTGGTGCGCACCTTCTTGAACCAGAAGAGCTGCGGGAAGATGACGTTGCAGCTCACCATGGTCCAGTAGGCCCACGAGTACGGGCCGAGGATGCGGTTCGCGAAGGCGAACCGCTCGTAGCCGTTGCCGCTGTACCACGCGATGAAGAGCTCCATCGCGTACGCGTAGCCGACCATGGTGCCGGTCGCGACGATCACCTTGTTCATGTTCTCGAGGTGCCGGGTGGTGATGAGGCCCTCGAGGCCGAACGCCTTGCGCGCGAACACCATCAGCGTGACGACCATCGCGAACCCGCTGAAGATGGCGCCGGCGACGAAGTACGGCGGGAAGATGGTGGTGTGCCAGCCGGGCACGATCGAGACGGCGAAGTCGAACGACACGATCGTGTGCACGCTGAGCACGAGCGGCGTCGAGAGCCCGGCGAAGATCAGGTAGGCGCGCTCGTAATGGAGCCAGTGGCGGTGCGAGCCGCGCCACCCGAGGCAGAGGATCCCGAAGACGATCTGCTTCGTCCGGCTCGTGGCCCGGTCGCGGATCGTGGCGAGATCGGGGATGAGCCCGACGAACCAGAAGAGGGCCGAGACCGTCGCGTAGGTCGAGACGGCGAAGACGTCCCAGAGCAGGGGGCTCTTGAAGTTCGGCCAGATGCTCATCTGGTTCGGGATCGGGAACAGCCAGTGGGCGAACCAGATCCGGCCCAGGTGGGCCACCGGGTAGATGGCGGCGCACGCGACGGCGAAGATCGTCATCGCCTCCGCCGCTCGGTTGATGCTCGTCCTCCACTTCTGGCGGAAGAGGAAGAGGATGGCGCTGATGAGCGTGCCGGCGTGGCCGATGCCGACCCAGAACACGAAGCCGGTGATGTCCCACGCCCAGTTGACCGTGGTGTTCAGCCCCCAGATGCCGATGCCCTTCCCGACGAGGTGGACGAGCGAGCCGCCGAGGACGAGCAGGAGGCTGATGGCGAGGCAGAACAGGATGAGCCACCCCGAGGGCGGCTTGGTGAGGACGATCCCCGAGATCTTGTCGGTGAGCGAACGGAAGTCGTCCTTCCCCTGCACGAGCGGCGCCTCGTCCAAGAGGGCGGCGCGGTCGGAGAGCCGGGGGGGGTCGACCTGGAGAGGTGCTGTGGCGCTCATGCGTCGGCGAGCTCCGGGTTCTTGTTGCGGATCTTGGCGAGGTAGGTGACCCGCGGCTTTGTGTTGATCTCGTCCAGCATCCTGTAACCGCGCGGGCTCGCGGACGTCACGGACACCTGGCTCGTCTGGTCGTTGAGGTCGCCGAAGGCGATGGCCTGCGTCGGGCAAGCGCCCTGGCACGCGGTCACGACCTCGCCGTCCTTGACGTGCTCCCGTCCCTCTTTCTTGGCCTCGATCTTGGCGCTGTTGATCCGCTGCACGCAGAAGGTGCACTTCTCCATGACGCCCCGCGATCGGACGGTGACGTTGGGGTTGAACTGCATCTTCCGCGACTCCGAGTCCGGCTGGCCGTATTCGAAGAAGTTGAAGCGACGCACCTTGTACGGGCAGTTGTTGGCGCAGTACTTCGTGCCGACGCAGCGGTTGTACGCCATGTCGTTCAGCCCCTCGGGGCTGTGGGCCGTGGCGGCGACCGGGCACACCTGCTCGCACGGCGCGTTCTCGCAGTGCTGGCAGGGGAGCGGCTGCTGGATGCTCTCGGGCTCGTTCGGGTCGGTGCCCTGGAAGTAACGATCCACCCGCAGCCAGTGCATCTCGCGCGTCTCACGCACGCCCTCGATGCCCACGACAGGGATGTTGTTCTCGGCCTGGCAGGCGATCACGCACGCGTTGCACCCGATGCAGGCGTTGAGATCGATGCTCATGCCCCAGGCGTGTCCCTGCCGGCGGTTCGGCTCCTTGAACAGGCTGAGGAGCGGCGGTACGTGGACCTGCTTCTGGGCGAACGCCGGGTCCTTCTCGAGCTCGGCGAGCGTCCCCTCGCGCGCGAGCGGGCGGCCCTCCATGACGAAGTGCTCCTGGGTGCGCGCGAGCTCCGCCACCGCGCCGGTCTTCTCCAGCGAGAAGCCGACGGCGAGCTCGAAGGCGTCGCTCTTGCGGAGCGGGGTCGTGTCGACGCCGACGCCGCGCCCGACCCGGAGCTCTGCGCGGCGGCCCTGGCCGACGCCGAGGGCGACCGAGTCGTCGGCCTGCCCCGGCGCGACGACGACGGGGATCCGGACCGAGGCGCCGGCGCCCGACAGCGTCACGATGTCGCCGTCCTTGAGGCCGAGCCGCGCCGCGGTCGACGGCGAGAGGTTCGCGCCGCTACCCCAGGTGAGCTTGGTCATCGGGTGGGGCAGCTCCTGGAGCCACCCGTTGTTCGCGAACCGCCCGTCCCACGCGTGCATGTCGGGCCGGAAGGTCACCTCCAGGCCCTCTGCCGCTGCGGGCGCGAACGCCCGCAGCGCGTCGACCGCGGCCTGCGTCGTGGCGGTCACCTGCTCGTCGGCGAGCTGGCTCCCCGCGAAGAGGCCGTCGTGCAGCGCGCGGCGGAGGTCCTGCTCGGTGCGCTTCGCGCCCTCGGCGTTCAGCCAGGTCGCCCTCACCAGGTCGTAGGCGGTCCGCGAGCCGCCGAGCAGCAGCTCGATGATCTCGGCGTCGGTCCTGCCGCCGAAGAGCGGCGCGATGAGCGGCTGCGCGATGCTGGCCGTCCCGTCCTCCGCCCGGACGTCGCTCCACGACTCCAGCGGGTGGGCGCGGTTCAGGTGCCAGCGGGAGCGCTCGCTCGTCTCGTCGACGTGCGTCGAGACGTGCACGCTCACGGGCACCTTGGCGAGCGCGTCGGCGAAGCGCGCGTCGGCGGGCGCGTCGAACGCCGGGTTGCCGCCCAGGACGATCAGCGTCTCGACCTCGTTGCGCTCGATGGCGCCCGCGAGCTCGACGAGCGCCTCGGGGCCCTCGCGCGACTCGTCGAAGGGCGCGACGAGCCGGACGGCCCTGCCGGTGTTGTCGAGGGCGAGGTTGATGAGGTGCGCGACGGCGTGGACCTCCTTCGGCAGCGAGCGCCCCACCACGAGCGCGCCCAGGCCGCGGTTCGCCGCGAGATCGGCGGCGATGGCGGCGACGTGCCGGGTCGCCTTGGCGTCGAGCCCGCCCGACTTGCCCTCGAGCGTCTTGAGCAGATCCGCGTCGAGCGCGACGCCGCGCTTGCCGAGCTCGGTCGCGAGCGCGAAGGCGAAGGCGGGGATCTTGCGGCTCTGGATCCGGAGCCGGTGATCCGCCGCCGCGCCGGTGATCGTGAAGGTGCTCTCGACGGCGTAGAGGCGGTTCATCGCCTTCGGGTCCTTGTCGACCGCGCGGCCCGCCGCGAACGCGCGCGCCTGCTTGATCGGGCTGCCGTCGGTGCCGAACAGGTCGGCGTCGAGCGCGACGATGACGCGCGCCTTCGTCAGGTCGAGCGTCGTCTCGAGCGGCTTGCCGAACGCGAGCCGTGCGCCCTCGCGCGCGGCGTCGCGGGAGAACGGCTCGTACCGGACGATGCGCGCCTCCGGCAGCGTCTTGCGGAGATCGGCGAGGCGCGCGGCCAGCGTCGGCGACCTGTGCGCCTCGGTCAGGATCGTGAGCCCCTTGCCGCTGCGGCCGCGGAGCTTGTCGCCCTCGGCGCGCAGGAACGCGGCCGCGTCGTCCCAGGACTTGGCGGCCGCGCCCTCGCGCGGCGACTTGCTGCGGTCGGGATCGTAGAGGTCGAGGACCGCGGCCTGGGTGTAGAGGGTGGTCGCGCCGAGGCTCTCGGGGTGCTTCGGGTTGCCCTCGATCTTTGTGGGGCGCCCCTCGTGGCTCTCGACGAGGACGCCGAAGGCCGTGCCCATCATCGGCAGCGCGGTCGCGAAGAACAGCGGCTGGCCGGGGATGACCTCCTCCGGGGCGCGCGAGTACGGCAGGATCTGCTCGACGGGCCGGCGGCAGCCCACGAGGCCGCCGAGGGCGAGCGACGCGCCCATGAGGCTGAGGAACGTGCGCCGTCCGACGCCCTCCGGCGGCTCGAACGCGGCCGGAGGGAACTCGCGCCCGAGCGCATCGACGAAGTCGGGCGAGCCGGCGAGCTCGCTCAAGCTGCGCCAGTAGGTTTTCCCAGAGATGTCCTGGGCGAGGGGGAGAGGAGTTCGTTTCATCGGTGGCACCCCGAGCAGTGGAGCGGCGCCTGCACCTGCCGCCCGGAGGTCGTGACCGCTGGCACACGATCGTTGTAAGGTTCCCCGGTCGCGGGGACCCCGGCGCCCGCCATGACGGCCGTCGATGGCGCCATATCCATCTTGGTGACGTCGGCGGGATTGCGGAGGTGGGGACCTGGATTGCGGTGGCAGTCCAGGCACCATCCCATCGAGAGCGGCGCGACCTGTCGGACCGTGTGCATCTGGTCGACGCGGCCGTGACAGCTCACGCAGCCGACCCCTGCAGCCAGATGGGCTGAGTGGTCGAAATAGGCATAGTCGGGCAGGTTGTGGACGCGCACCCAGGGGATGGGTTGATCGTTCGCCCAGCTCTCCTGCACGAGCAGAAGCAGTTCGCTGTCCCTCCGCACCTTGGCGTGACAATTCATGCACGTCTCGGTGGGTGGAACTGCGGCGAAGCCGGATACCTCCACTGTGTTGTGGCAGTAGCGGCAGTCCATGCCGAGGTCGCCGGCGTGCAGCTTGTGCGAGTAGTCAACCGGTTGTTCCGGTTGATACCCGACCTCGAGATGTTTGTTGGTACCGTAGTACCAGAATCCGCCGATCACAGCGGTGCCGAGGGGCAGGACTCCGAAGAGCAGCCCGAGCGGCACCACTTTGTTGGCCCATCGTGGGAACAGGAACCGAGCCATAGGGTTGTGTGGGGCGTCGGAGGGACGCGCGGGCGCAGTTATGGCTTGCTGGCGGGGTGCGACAAGACGGCAAAGTGCCGCGTGACCGCGGCAGATTGCCGCGGTGGATAACTGAAGCCCCGTGGCGCGGCAGGTCGCCGCTGGGCGCGGCAACTTGCCGCGGCTGTCGGCGTTCGTCCTTACGATGCGCCGGTGAGCCCGGCCCGGCGCTGGAACGAAAAAAAACGGCCGAATCGTCGACGTCGGCCGAGCGCCTGGCGAGGCCCGTGCCGCGGGAGAGGGCGGGGGGCCCGTCGCGGGAGGGGCCGTCGCTGCCGCCGGGCCCGCGCTCCCCGGGGGCGAGCTCAGAACACCGGGGTGAACGCGCGTGGCGCCTTTTTCTTCCTGAGGCAGCGGGTCGCCCGGCTCATGTAACAGACGGTGAGGGCTCGCCGCGGCTTGCCGCTCCGGTTCACGGCGGAGCAGTGCCAGAGGTAGTTGTGGATCAGCAGGGCCTCGCCCGCGCGCGCCGGCAGCGCGATCTTGCGGGCGTCGGCGTCGGCCGCGCGCACGAGCGCGTCCGGAACGACGCCGCCGAGCGGCGTCGCGAGCCCGCCCAGATGGCTGCCTTCCAGCACCTCCACGCAGCCGCCGCCGGCGGGGGCGTCGTCGAGCGCCGTCCAGATCTGCAGCTCGGGGGCGCGATCCAGCCCCCAGTAGCTGCCGCCGTCCTGGTGCCACGGCAGCGTCGTCCCACCGGACGCGGCCTTGTTGAAGAGCACGGCCCGGTAGATGGAGATCTCCCCCTGGATGAGCGAGCGCGCGACCCTCTCGAAGAGCGGGTTCTCGATCCAGGCGAGGAACAGCGGGTCCTTCTCGAGCTTCTCGAGCTTCCGGTACGACGTGCTCGGCCCCTGGTAGCCCTTGCCGTAAGGCAGGTCCTCGTAGCGGCCCGACGCGGCGTCGTGCTGGAAGAAGAGCCCGGGGTACGTCACGCGCCCGAGCATCAGGTCGTCCGAGCGCGCGCGGAGCGCCGCGAGCCCCGCGTCGGTCATCACGCGCCCGAGCCGGGCGGTCCCGCGGGCGGCGTAGTCGGCCAGGGGGCCCGCGAGGTCGAGCGCCCTGGCCTCGGGCAGCAGGAGGTCGTCCATCGCGCGGCCGTTCATCGCGCCGTCGTTCATCGCGCCGTCGTTCATCGCGCGTAGCTCGCGTCGGTGCCCAGGTGGTCGCGGTAGAGCGCGTCCATGCGCCGCGCCGCCTCCGGCGAGAGCGGGCGCTGGATCGCGTCGGCGGCCGCGTCGAGGTGCTCTGCCCGCACCGGGCCGACCAGGATGGAGTCGACAACCTCCCGCCCCGCGAGCCAGGCATACGACAGCGAGAGCAGGCTCATCCCCTCGTCCGCCGCCACGGCCGCGTAGCTGGCCGCGAGCTCGAACATGCGCGCGCTCCAGTACCGGCGCTGGTAGAGGCGGTTGCCCTCGAAGCGCGAGCTCGCCTGCGCCGCCTCCGGCCCCGCGTGCCGCCCCGTCAGGAGCCCGCCGGCGAGCGGGTTGTACACCGCGGTCGCCACCGAGTACCGCCGCGTGAACGCGGCATACTCGAGGTCGAGCTGGCGGATCAGCGCGTTGTAGAGCACCTGCGAGACGGCGGGGCGCGCCTTCCCCTCGGCGTCGCGGCGCGCGATGATCTCCAGGATCTGCCACGAGGCGTGGTTGCTGACCCCGTAGTGCAGGATCTTCCCCTGATCGAGCAGGGCGTCGATCGCCGCGAGCGTCTCCTCGACGGGCGTCTCGGGATCCGGCGCGTGGAGATAGCAGACGTCGACGCGGTCGGTGCCGAGGCGCCCGAGGCTCTCCTCGACGGCGCGGATCACCTGCGCGCGCCCGAGGCCCTCGGCCTTGCCCCGGACCCGGCGCAGGCCCACCTTCGTGGCGATCTGCGCCTCGGCCCGGCGGCCGCGCAGCGCCCGGCCGAGGATCCGCTCGGACGCGCCGTCCTGGTAGAGGTTGGCCGTGTCGAACGCGGTGATCCCTCGCTCGAGCGCGCGGTCGACGATGCGCTCGGCCTCCTCGGGCGGCGCGCGGCCGCCGAAGTTCATCGTGCCGACGACGACGCCGGGCGGCGCGCCCGGGCGCCGCTTCTCCGTCATTCCAGCCTTCACCTCGGAGGTCACGCCACGCTCCTCACGCCCGCGCGACGAGGAGCGCGAGCACGTACACGATGAGCCACACGAGCCACAGGGTGCTCATCCGGCGCCACCCCTGCCGGAAGCCGTACATCGGCGCGAGCGGCGGCACCACGAGCGCGACGAGCCCGCGCCATCGGGGCTCGCTCCGGAGCACGAGCCGCGCGGCCAGCGCGACGTGGGTGGTCACCCACGTGGCGAACGCCAGGATGAGCGTCGCGGTCGCCGCGATATCCTTCACGGGGCGCAGCGTAGCGTCGCCGGCGCGCCCCGCCCCTGGAAATCAGCGACCCCGGGCGGCGCGGCGACCTTCCCGCGCTCGGCGAGCCCCGGCTCTGTCGCGCTGCCAAATCCGGGCTAAGCTTGGGCCCGTGCCTCTGCGCGATATACCGTGTTTTCGTCCGGGTTCCTTCCTCTCCGCGCGTGCCGTCCCGCTCGCGACCCGCTGCGCGACAGCGATCGCGGGCGCCGCCCGCGCCCTCGTCGATCGCGAGGGGCGCCTCATCCCCCTGAGCCTGCTCGCCGGCGCGGCGTGCAGCGTCGCTGTCGGCCTCGGCGCGGCTCACGCGATCTCCACACCGCCCGATACGCTGCCGATCGCCGAGGTGAAGCCGGGCATGAAGGGATACGGCCTCACCGTCTTCTCCGGCACCACGCCCGAGAAGTTCGATGTCGAGGTCATCTCGACGCTCCGTAATTTCCGCCCGAACCAGGACCTCATCCTCATCAAGACCCAGCACCCGCGCCTCGAGGTCGCCCGCACGGTGGCGGGGATGAGCGGCAGCCCGATCTACCTGAACGGCAAGATGATCGGCGCCTACGCGTACGGCTGGCTCTTCGGCGCCGAGGCGATCGCCGGCGTCACCCCGATCAAGTCGATGCTCGACGAGCTCGCGCGGCCGCTCCCGCGGGGGATCGCCCCGAAGATCGGCGGCCCGCTGCCCGCGCCGGTGAGCGGCATCGGCGGCGCGCCGCCGCGCGCCGCCGCGCCGGCCCGGCTGCGCGGCGGCCGCGGCTTCGTGGGGCCGGTCGACGCCTACGATCTCGCCGGCCACGCCAGCCAGCTCGCCGCGCGCGTCGCGCCGGCGCTCGCCCCGCCCCAGTCGACGAGCCTCGCGCGCGCCTCGACGCCGGTGATGCTCGGCGGGCTCGGGGGCACGTCGCTGCGCATCGCGAGCGATCTGTTTGGCCCCATGGGGCTCGAGCCGATGCAGGCCGGCGGCGGCTCGTCGGCGAACCCGGAGCCGGGCGCGCCGACCCGGTACGTCGACGGGGGCGCGATCGGCGTCGAGCTCGTGCGCGGCGACATCTCCGCGATGGGCATCGGCACGGTCACGCGCGTGTCGGGCGACAAGCTCGTCG
The DNA here is from genome assembly GCA_025924095.1 of Sorangium sp. Taxonomy (GTDB): domain Bacteria; phylum Myxococcota_A; class Polyangia; order Polyangiales; family Polyangiaceae; genus Sorangium. Next base: position 829 of record JAICEP010000115.1, on the reverse strand, counting down.
CGTTCGGCCACCCGATGATGAACGGCGGCGTCGCCAGCCTCCCCACCGCGATCGCCCGGGTCCACTGGATCCTCGCGAGCCAGAACCGCAGCTTCAAGATCGGCGAGGCCGTGCGGTCGGTCGGCTCGATGGTCAACGATCGGCAGGCCGCGATCGTCGTCGACAGCGCGGCCAAGGCGCCGGTCTTCCCGATGCGCGTCCAGATCGATGGCGTGGAGGGCGCCCCGCACCCGACGTGGAACGTGGAGGTCGCGCACGATCAGTTCCTCGCGCCCTCCTTCGTCTCGATGGCGCTCGGCAACGCCGTCGAGGCGACAACGGCCGAGCGGCGGGACATGACCTGGCGGGCGGTGAGCCAGCTGAGGATCGGGCGCTACGGCACCATCTCGCTCGTCGACTTCGGCGCCGGCAACGGCACCCCGCTCAGCGCCGACGACTTCGTCCGCAGCCGGCTCGTCCGGTCGATGGGGGCCCTCCTCAACAACCCGTGGGAGGACGTCTCGATCGAGCGCGTCGACTCCCGCGTGAAGGTCACCTTCGACCGCGAGGTCGTCCTGCTGCGCGGCGCGAAGGTGCTCGAGCCCGAGATCGACGCGGGCGCGCCCGCGCGCATCCGCCTGGATCTCCAGCCTCACCTGGGCCCCATGGAGTCGCGTGTCATCGAGGTGCCGATCCCGCGCGAGCTCGCCGGCAGCCAGGTCGACATCGATCTCGCGCCCGGCTACGAGGTCGAGCGCCCGATGGCGACGCCGAACAACGTCGCGGAGCTCGTGGCGATGCTGCCGAACCAGAACCACGACGCGGAGAGCGTCGTCGCGACGTTCAAGCT
>JAICEP010000114.1 GCA_025924095.1 Sorangium sp. | reverse complement strand
CTTCGGTTGCAGCCATGCCTTTGGCGGTATTGCCGGCAGCCACGCCGAGTATGTCCGCGTCCCGTTCGCCGATCAGGGCGCCTTCAAGGTCCCGGAGGCGGTCCCCGACGACCGCGCGGTGTTCGCGGCCGACGCCTTGCCGACGGGCTACATGGCCGCGGACATGTGCGGGATCCGCCCCGGCGACGTGATCGCGATCTGGGGGGCCGGCGGCGTGGGACAGATGGCGATCCTCAGCGCCTACCTGCTCGGAGCGGAGCGGGTCATCGCGATCGACCGGCTCCCCGACCGCCTCCGGCTGGCCAGCGAGCGCGGCCGCGCCGAGGTGCTCAATTGCGATGAGGTGGACGTCCGCGAGGCGCTCCGCGACATGACGGGCGGCCGCGGCCCCGACGCGTGCATCGACGCGGTCGGGATGGAGGCGCACGGGCGCGGCCTCGAGTACGCCTACGACCGCGCCAAGCAGGCGATGCGGCTCGAGGCCGATCGCCCGTTCGTGCTGCGCGAGGCGATCATGGCGTGCCGCAAGGGAGGCACGGTATCGATCGTCGGCGTCTATGGCGGGCTCATCGACAAGTTCCCGATCGGCGCGGCCATGAACAAGGGCCTGGTCTTCCGGATGGGGCAGCAGCACGGCCAGCGCTACATCCCGCGCCTGCTCGAGCACCTCGAGCGCGGCGAGATCGATCCGTCGTTCCTCGTGACGCACCCGATGAGCCTCGAGGAGGGTCCGCGCGGATACCAGCTCTTCAAGAAGAAGCAGGATGGCTGTATGCGCGTCGTCTTCACGCCGGCGGCGAGCGCCTGAGCCAGCGCTGCGAGCCACGACGAGCGCACGACCGGGGCCGCGCCGATCGATCTGCGCGCCGGCGACCACGACCTCTGCTCGCCGTCGGTCGAGCGCTTCGTCGCATCGTCGCAGGCGCGCGCTGGGACGGATCTCGCAGCGCCGCGATGTGAGAGCGCGCGGCGCTGAGCTTGTCTTTCCGCCCCGGGGCGCTACCCCTTGACGAGGCACGGGCGCGCGCAGGCAGACGGCGAGGTCGAGATGAGCTCACGACGAAACAAGATCCTTGGTTCGGTGGCAGGGAGCGGCGCGGTCGCCGTCCGCGGGGCGGCAGAGGCGCTGTTCTCGGCGGCGGGCAAGGGGCTGCTCGACGAGGGCGCGCGGGAGGGCCTGCGGCGCGCGATGGTCGAGAACACCACGGCGGTCGTGGACGTGTTCGCGCCAGGGCTCTCGCTGGGGGCGCAGGCGACGGCGAAGATCATCGTGGATCAGGGCGGAAAGCAGGCAGGCGCGCTCGTCGCGCAGCAGGTGGGCCAGGCGGCGCTCACCGACGGCGCGTCGGCTGCGGTCGCCAGGACGCTGGCCCGCGAGGTGATGAAGACCGCGGGCCGGGAGGTCCTGAAGGGCGCGGGCAAGGCGGCCGGGATCGGGTTCGTCATCGACGGCGCCTTCGGCGCGTACGAGGGGGTCACGGCCTATCAGCGCGGCCAGATGACGAAGAAGGAAGCGATCACGCACGCGGCCCAGGAGGCCTCGACGGGCGCGGTGGCCACCGGCGCCGGCGTGCTGCTCGCGGCGGGTCTCGTCGCGGTCACCGGCGGCGCGGCGGCGCCGCTCGTCTTCGCGGTGGGCGCGGGCGGCGCGATCGGAGCGAAGCAGATCCTGCGGCGGTTCGTGGGCCGAGTGTCCTCGAAGATCCAGATCCGTCCCGTTCCCGACGGAAGCCAGGTGGGGTGACGTCGCGCGGCGGCGCGCGTCCTGACGAGCGCTGCCGCAAACTCGAACCGTCAACGCGCGCGGGCCGGCGTTCGTCCTGTGCATCACCGCGGCGGCGGCCTCGTGGTGCGCCCGCTCGGCCGCTTTCGCGCGGTGGCCGTTCGACGTAGATCCTGTTCATGAAGCGACGCGTCCCGAGGCGATCCTTCTTGCGCATCGGCGGGGCTGCAGCCGCGGCGCTGGCCCTGCCGTTCTCCCTGATCTTCGCGCGGAGGACGGCCAAGAAGGTGACCGGCCGGTTCGGGCCTCTCGTGCCCGATCCAGCGGGCATCCTCGACCTCCCCGCGGGCTTCACCTACCGGATCCTCGAGCGCGCCGGCGGCGACATGGAGGACGGTTACCGGGTGCCCGGCCGGCCGGATGGAATGGGGTGCTTTCCCGGGCCAGATAACACGTTGATTCTGCTCAGGAATCACGAGAACGGGCCGGCGGACAGGAACATCGGACCGTACCGAGCCGGCCAGAATGCGCCGGCCGAGGCGTACGACGCGGCGAGCATGGGCGGCGTCACGAGGCTCGTGCTCGACGCCGCGACGTTCGAGCGCCGCTCGAGCAATCTCGTGCTCGCCGGCACCAACCGGAACTGCGCGGGCGGCGTGAGCCCCTGGGGCTGGCTCACCTGCGAGGAGAACGTCGACGCTCGCCACGGCTATGTCTTCGTGTGCGCCGCGAACGCGTCCAGGGTGGCGCCGCCGCAGCGCCTGACCGGCTATGGCCGCTTCTTCCACGAAGCGGCGGTCGTCGACCCCGCGACGAACATCGCTTACCTGACCGAGGATCGGGCGGACGGCTGCTTCTACCGCTTCAAGCCGACGGACCTCGCCGCTCCGTTCAAGGGCCAGCTCCAGGCGCTCGCCGTCGTCGGGGCCCGCAAGGTCGATGCGTCGGGCTGGGCGCTGGGGGAGCCACGCGAGATCGCTTGGGTCGATATCGACGATCCCGATCCGCGGGACGACACGGTCCGGAAGGACGCCCAGGCCAAGGGAGCCGCCGTCTTCCGGCGCGGGGAGGGCATCTGCCTCTCGCAAGGTGCCGTGTACCTCTGCGCGACGAGCGGCGGCCCGGCCGGCGCTGGGCAGATCTTCCAGCTGGTCCCTGCGGAGGACGGCGGCACGCTCCAGGTCATCGCCCACGCGACCGACACGGAGGATCTGGACGCGCCCGACAACATCACGCTTGCTCCCTGGGGAGAGCTCTTCCTGGCGGAGGACGGCAGCCGGGGGAACTATCTTCGAGGCGTGACGGAGGACGGGCAGCTCTTCGACTTCGCGCGCAACGCGCGGAGCCTGAGCGAGCTCGCCGGCGTGTGCTTCTCGCCCGACGGCAAGGCGCTCTTCGTGAACCTGCAGGAAGACGGCCTCACGCTGGCCGTCACGGGCCCGTTCCCCGGGGTCACCGCGGGCGCCAGCGGCTCGATCCCGACAGGGACGGCGACGCCGGGCGCCGGGTAGAGCGGCGACCGCGGCCGGTGCGCGGGAGAAGAAGGAGCTCTCCGGGCGTTCCGGCGCTCCGTCGCTCGAGCCGATCCGGGTCGCTCACGCGCCGCGCGTCGCTCAGAACGGCGGCGGCGCCGTGTCGCCGGCCGGCAGCGGCCCTGGCTCCGGCGCGTGCTCCGGCTCGATCGGCCCCGGCGCCGTCCCCGGCTCTGTCGGCCGCGGCCCCTCGCCTGGCGCCGGCACGACGCCCTGCAGCTCCTCCGGCGCTCCGCCGCCGGCGCCCTCCGCGCCCGCGTCCGCCTCGGGGACCGGCGCCTCGTCGGCCGGCTCCGTCCCGGCGACGAACACCTCCTCGATGGCGTCTTCCTGCCCCTCGCGCGCGAGGAGGCCCGTCAGCGGATCGATCTTCACGCGCACGACGCCGTTCGGCACCGGGAAGTCGGCCACCGGGCGCTTCCCGTGCGCCTGCTTCATGAAATCCACGAACGCCGGCAGCGCCGACGTCGCGCCTGCCTCGCCCTTGCCGAGCGGCGCCGCGTCGTCGTAGCCGGTCCACACCGCGCACGCGATGTCGGTCGAGTAGCCGACGAACCAGGTGTCCTTCGACTGGTTCGTCGTCCCCGTCTTGCCGGCGATCGGCCGCCCGAGCGCGCGCGCCTGCTTGCCGGTCCCGCTCTGCACGACGGACGTCAGCAGGCTCGTGAGCACGTAGGCCTCCGACTCGTCCATCACGCGGTGCGCCGGCGGGCGCGGCGGCAGCGGGATCTCCGCCCCGCCCGGCCCGACGATCTTCGTGATCAGGAGCGGCTGCTCGTAGACGCCGCCCGCGGCGATGCTCGCGTACGCGCCCGCCATCTCGCGCGGCGTGACCTCGTACGCGCCGAGCGCGAGCGACAGGTCCGCGCCGAGCTTCGACTGGATGCCGAGGGCGCCGGCGAAGGCGACCACGTTCGAGGCGCCGACGCGCGACAGCGCCGACACCGCGGCGACGTTCACGCTGTGCGCCACCGCCTCGCGGAGCCGCGCAGGCGACTTCCCCTCGCTCTCGTCGTGGTTCTGCGGCTTGTAATCGGCGATGGACAGCGGGTTCGTCTCGAGGATCGTCGACGGCGTCAGCGTGCGCGCGTGGATCCCGTAGCCGTAGACGAGCGCCTTGAACGTCGACCCGGGCTGCCGCCGCGCGAACGTCGCGCGGTCGAGCCCGCCGCGCACCGCCTCGTAGCTGCCGACGAGGGCGACGATCTCGCGCGTCCGCACGTCGACGGCGACGAGCGCCCCCTCGGGTCCGAGCTCGAGCCGCAGCGGCACCGGGGCCGCGGGCTTCGCCGGGTTGCCTGCGGGCGCGGCGCGCTTCGCCTCGCCGGCGGCGTCCTCGTCCTCTTCCTGTCCCGGCGCGACCGCCTCGACGACCGGCTCCGGCGCGGGGCCGATCAGGCTGACGCGCACCACCTTGTTGACGTCGGCGAACTTGCTCGCCGCGAGCCCGTTCGGGTTGTACCGCTGCGCGCCGCGGAGCGCGACCGTGCCTTCCAGCGTGCCCACGCGCACCGAGAGCGTCCCTCGGGCGTCGTCGGCGCCGGTCACGATCCCCCGGAAGACCTTGTGGCCGGCCGGTGTCCCCTCGAAGGGCGGCGGCTCCTTCTTGGTCCGCGCGAGCGGGCCGAACAGCTTGTGCCGCTTCGCGTAGGCGTCGAGGTTCTTGCGGACGGCCGCGCGCGCCGCCGCCTGCAGCGCCGGATCGATCGTGGTCGTGATCGTGTAGCCGCCCTGCTGCGCGGCGGGCCCGACGACCTCGCGCAGCACGCGCTGCGCCTCGCTGACCACCTCGGGCGCGAGCTCGGCGAGCGACTCGGTCTCGATGGCGAGCAGCACCGGCTCCCGCTTTGCCTGCTCGACCTGGATCTCGTCCGCGAAGCCCTTGCGTTGCATCTGGTCGAGCACGAAGTCGCGCCGCCCCACGGCGCGCTCGAGGTTCGCCCGGGGCGAGTACACCGACGGCCCCTTCACGATGGCGACGAGCAGCGCGGCCTCGGCGAGCGTCACGTCGCGCACGCTCTTGCCGAAGTAGTATCGGCTCGCCTCCTCGACCCCGTAGCGGCCGTGACCGAAGTAGATCTTGTTGAGGTAGAGCTCCAGGATCTCGTCCTTCGTGAGCTCCTGCTCGATCCTGCGGGCCAGGATGATCTCGCGCGCCTTGCGCTTGTAGGTCCGGTCCGGCGTGAGCAGGACGTTCTTCACGACCTGCTGCGTGATCGTGCTCGCTCCCTGCCGGGTCTGGGTCGAGCGGAGGTTCACCGCGAGGGCGCGGAGCATGCCGAGGTAGTTCAGCCCGGCGTGCTCGTAGAAGCCCGCGTCCTCGGCGGCGAGCGTGGCCAGCTTCACCTGGTTCGGGATCTCGCCGATGCGCACGACGGTGCGCCGCTCGGTGAAGAGCTCGCCGAGGCGCGTCCCGTCGCGCGCGAGGATGCGCGTCACCTGCGGGGGCCGGTAGTCCTTGAGCTCGCGGGTCGAGGGGAGATCCGCCTCGTAATGTCGGACCACGAGCACGACGGCGGCGGCGGCGAGGACGAGCAGCGCCGCGAGCGCGATCCCGATGCGCTTCGCCCAGGTGGCGATCCTGGCGTTCCGCTCCTGTGCGGCCGCGTCGTCCGGCGGGGGTGGCGGGCGGGACGGGCGCGACGGGACATCGAGGTGTGGCGCGCTCACCGGCCGCGCCGCCGCGCTGATCCGCTGCGGCGGCTCGCTCCCTCGCCCCGGCGGTCCGGACCTCCGCGCCGGCGGCTCCGACGCCTGCCGCGCCGGCGGCTCCGACGCCTGCCGCGGCGAATCGGCCCTCCTGGCCGGATCGCTCTCGTTTCCTCCTGGGTTCCCTGATTGCTCCGAGGCCATGACGACGTCCCCGTGAACGCTGGCGCAGGCGATGCGCATCCAGCGCGCCCGGCGCGCCGGAGCGGCGACGCTAGCACGCCCGTGGAGGCTCGCCTCGATCCAGGGCGCAGCCGCGGAGGCTCAGCCCTGGAACAGCCGCATCGCCACGATGGTGATCAGGATGCCGGCGATCAGGCACCCCGCCGCGATGCCGACGAGGAGCAGCGGCTTCGCCTCCGCCCTGGCCGCCGGCGCCTTGGCGAGGGGCGCGGGCGCCGGCTTGGCGACGGGCGCCTGCGGCTGCTGGGCCATCTTCACCGTCTTCGCGGGCGACTTGAACGGCGACGACCCGGGCGGCCTGCTCGCCTGGAGCGCGGCGGCGTGCTGTTTTGCCGCCAGATCGAGCGCCGGGTTCGCCTTCTTCGGCATCATCGCCGTGTAGCCCTTGCCCGCGCCGCCTGCGAACGGCTTGAGCGCGTCGGCGAACTCCGAGGCCGACTCGAACCGATCCTCGGGCCGCTTCTCGAGCGCCTTGCCGAGCACCAGCCCGAGCCCCGGCGGGAAGTGCTTCCCGGCCACGCGCTCGTCGAGCGGGATCGGATTCCTGGTCACGTGGTGCTGGATGTACTCCATGGGCGTCCGCGCCTCGAACGGCAGCTTGCCCGTGAGCACCTCGTACAGGATGGTCGCGAGCGAGTAGATGTCGCTGCGCGCGTCGAGCACCTTGCCCTGCGCCTGCTCGGGCGACATGAACTCCGGCGTCCCGAAGACCATGCCCTCCTGCGTGAGCATCACCGACCCCGGCCGGAGCTCGCGCTCCGTCACCTTCGCGAGGCCGAAGTCGAGCACCTTCGGGTAGTCCTTCAGCCCGCCGTTGGTCGACAGGAAGATGTTCTCGGGCTTGAGATCGCGGTGCACGATCCCCTGGATGTGCGCCTCCTGCAGGGCGCCGCAGACCTGGATGAGGATCGGGATCGCGCGCTCGACGGTCAGCGGCCCGTCCTTGCGGACCACCTGGTTCAGGTTCTTGCCCTCCAGGTACTCCATCACGATGTACAGCGAGCCGTCCTCGAGCTCGCCGTAGAGCAGCACCTTGACCGTGTTCGGGTGGGTGAGGTGGCTCATCGCCCGCGCCTCGCGGCGGAAGCGAGAGACAAGATCTTTTCGGTTCGCGAGCTTCGGGTGGAGGATCTTCACCGCCACCATCCGGTTCATCGCCGGCTGTGTGGCCTTGTAGACCGACCCCATGCCGCCGGAGCCGATCTTCTGAAGAATCTGGAACTGCCCCCCGAGCAGATCTCGACCGATATTCGGGTCCGGACCGGCGGCCATGCGTGGAGCGGGAAAATACCACGCAACCCACCCGTATCGTCTATGACCGAAGCAGCCGACGCATCCGATCGTTCGTGGCGCCCCAAATGACCGTAAAAATCGACGTCCCCGGGGCGGCCGAGGCGCTCGAGAGCCCGCTCCTTGCCTCCACCGGCTTCTCGCACGCCTTCTTCACCCGGCGCGGCGGCGCCAGCGCCCCCCCGTGGGACACCCTGAGCTTCGCCGTGGCGCTCGGCGACGACCCCGCCGCCGTCCGCGAGAACCTGGAGCGCGCTGCGCGGCGCCTCGGCATCCCGGCGGCGCGGCTCTATTACCTCAGCCAGGTCCACGGCGTGGCGGCGCGGGTGCTCACCGGAGACGAGGATCGTGACGACGTCGTCCGTGAGGTTGGCGACGTCACCCTCGCACGCGTGCCTGGCGTCGGCTGCGGCGTTCGCAGCGCCGACTGTGCCCCCATCCTCCTCGCCGATCGCCGGAGCGGCGCCGTCGCCGCGGTCCACAGCGGCTGGCGCGGCACCGTCCTCCGGGTCGTGGTCGAGGCGGCCCGCGCGCTCAGGGCGCTCGCCGGCCCCGGCGCGGATCTCGTCGCGGCGATCGGCCCGCACATCGAGGCCTGCTGCTTCGAGATCGGCGACGACGTCGCCGCCGATCTCGCCGCCTGCTCCAGCGCCGGCGACGCCGCCATCGTCCGCCGCGCCCCCGGCGCGCGCCCGCATGCGGACGTCCGGCGCATCCTCAAGGCTCAGCTCGCCGAGTCTGGCCTCGCCGCAACCTCGGTCGATGACGTCCCGGGGTGCACCGCGTGTGACCCCGCCCGCTTCTTCTCGTACCGGCGCGACGGACAGCGAAGCGGCCGGTTGCTTTCCGTCGTCGTCGCCGGCCGTACCGTCATCGGCTAGAACGCTCCCCATGGTCTCGCTCGCGCGCGACTCGTCGCCGATCGTCCTCGCCATGGTGGGCCTGCCCGCGCGGGGAAAGACATCCATCGCCCGCAAGATCGCGCGGTATCTCTCGTGGCTCGGCCACCCCACGCGGCTCTTCAACGTGGGCAACTACCGCCGGGCGCACCTCGGCACCGCGCAGCCGCACCAGTTCTTCGACCCCGACAACTCCGAGGGCCGCCAGGCGCTGCTCGGCATGGCGATGACGGCGCTCGACGACCTCATCGGCTGGCTCAGCTCCGGCGGCGAGGTGGCGATCTACGACGCCACGAACAGCACCCGCGCCCGCCGGAACCTCGTGATGGAGCGCTGCCAGGCGCACGGCTTCCCGGTCGTCTTCATCGAGTCGATCTGCAACGACGAGTCGACCATCGAGACCAACGTCCGCGAGACGAAGCTCCGCTCGCCCGACTACCAGGGCGTCGATCCCGAGGCGGCGCTGCGCGACTTCCGCGCGCGCATCGCGCACTACGCCCGCGCGTACGAGCCGCTCGGCGAGCCCGAGAAGAGCTACATCAAGATCATCGACGTCGGCCGCCAGGTCGTGCTGAACCGCATCCACGGCTACCTGCCGGCGCGCCTCGTCCCGCTCTTGATGAACATGCACCTCACGCCGCACCCGATCTGGCTGACCCGCCACGGCGAGAGCGTGTTCAACGAGAAGGGCCTGCTCGGCGGCGACTCGGATCTCAGCGCGCGCGGCGACGAGTACGCGAAGAACCTCGCCGGCTTCATCCGCGAGCGCTCCGGCGAAGAGCACGTCAACGTCTGGACGAGCACCCTGCGCCGCACGATCCAGACCGCGCGCCCGATGACGCAGAACCACGTCGCGTGGCGCGCCCTCGACGAGATCGACGCGGGCGTCTGCGAGGGCATGACCTACGAGGAGATCCGCCAGCAGATGCCCGAGGTCTTCCACGCGCGCGCCGCCGACAAGTTCCGCTACCGCTACCCTCGCGGCGAGTCGTACGAGGACGTCATCCAGCGCCTCGACCCGCTGATCATCCAGCTCGAGCGCCAGCGCTCGCCCGTGCTCGTGATCGGCCACCAGGCGGTGCTGCGCGCGCTCTACGCCTACCTCGTGGATCGCCCCGCGCCCTCGTGTCCGACGCTGCCGATCCCGCTGCACACCGTCATCGAGCTGACCCCCACCGCGTACGCGTGCGAGGAGCGCCGCTTCCAGCTCGCCCCGGCGGTCCAGGGCGGCGACTCGAGCACCGCGCACCCCTGATGCTTCCATCGCGGCGACGCGCGCGCGGCCGCGGCGACGCGCGAGGCCGCGACGACGCGCGGCCGGGTCAGCGCTCGCGGCTGATGAGCTTGCGGAGCAGCTCCAGCGGGTGGAACGGCAGCATCGCGGCCATCTCGCTGTCGGTCCCGGCCCGCTCCAGCACCGCGCGCATCGCGGGCCCCACGATCCCCATGGGGTCGATCCGCTCCGCGATCGCGCGGAGGGCGCTGAGCGCCGCGCGCCCCGCGTCGATCCCGAGCGGGATGGCGAGCGCCGCCGGCACCGGCGCGAGGATCACGTCGCGCACCGCGACCGCCCGGGCCCAGGCGCCCGGGCTCGGATCGACCTCGAGCTTCCGGATGGTCTCCGCCTCGGCGAAGCAGCCGAGCGACAGCTCCCCTGCCCGCTCCTCGATCGCGCGCGACAGGTGCCGGTAGTCGCGGCGCCAGTCGCCGGCGAGCAGCCCCATGTCCTCCCGCACCTCGTCCGGCCCGAGGATCAGGCTGATCCCGCGCGCGTCGCGGCGCAGCGCCACGCTCGTCCAGAGCTCCCCGCCCTCGAACAGGCCGATCACCATCGTCTTGCCGACCCCGGCGAGCGACTCCAGCGTGCCCCGCACGACGCCCGGCGACGGGATCGGCACGCCGTGCAGCCGCGCCGGCCAGAGATCGATCGTCCCGACGAGGAGCTCTTCGCGCGCGAGCTGCAGCAGGAGGAGCGTCTGGGCGATGAGGTCGTCGCCGCGCCGCACCCGCGCCCCGAACCGCTCCACGATCGCCTCGAGGGCGCCCGCCTCGATCACGGCGGCCCAGCTCGCGTGATGGGACGCGGCGAGCTCCTCCACGGAGAGCGTGGCCGCGCGCTGCGCGTCGTCGATCCGGAGCCGGCCGGCGTCGGTGTGCACGAGCTTCCTGAGCTTGCCGCCCGCGCGGACCGCGACGACGCCGCCGCGCGGCCGTTCGGCCTCGTCGATGCCCGTGCGTCTGGGCCGGAACAGCGACAGCACGCGGATCCAGTCGGTCGCGGTGAACCCCTCGAAGCGGACGTCGGGCGACAGCACGGGGCGAGCCTACTCCCGGGACGCGCGCCGGTCAGCCCGGCGCGCGCGCCGTCGGCCGGTGCACGGGGACGCGGCCGGCTACGCCCCCCACCAGAGCATCTCGTGCGCCTGGGTCTCGCCGCGGACGGGCACGATCACCCGGATCTTCTGGCCCTCGACCTGGACCACGTGGGCGGGGAAGCTGTCGGCCGGGTAGTACGCGGATTTCGCGAAGCCGTTCGCGTCGAGCCAGAACAGGTGCACCCCCTCCGCGGTCGCCCCGTGCATGAGGAGCATCCGCCCGCCGCCGAGCAGCGCGAACTCCATGCTCTTGAAGGCCATCTCCTCGAAGCGCTCCGGGGACGGGAAGTCCTCCCCCACCGACCTGAGCTCCGGCAGGTGCGCGCGGAGGTGCTTGTAGAGCGTGTCGTAACGCACCTTCGCGAGCCTCGGGATCCGCCGGTCGCCCGCCGCGATGACCGGCAACCGCTCCGCGTCGAACGTCGGCACCTCCACGTGGGTGCGGTAGCGATCCACGAGCCTGCCGCGGTCGATCTCCTCGTCGCTGAGCGCCTTGAGCCACCACTGGAAGAGCGCGAGATCGCCGGTCCCTGCGCTCGACTCGAGCCGGACCAGCGACTCCCACAGCGGCCTCCGGACCTGCCATTTCCCCCCGTGGTTCTTGACGACGCACGCGCCGACATAGAGCGCCCCGTGCGTCACGAGGGTGACCAGCATGGACGGCTCCCCGGCCCCGCTCGCTGTCGACGTGCCGCGCGTCCCGCGCGCGCCGCCCGCTCCTCCTGCCGGCGAGAGCCAGGCGTCGCGCCGCTCGCGCGTCAGCGCCGCGCCCAGCCGGTGGACCGACGCATCGGAGAAATCGAGCCCGAGGTCGGGCGCGTCGAACGCCCCGGGCGCGAGCCGGGCGAACACCTCCGCCGCGTGCTCGATCTGGGCCAGGATCGACGGGTTCCCAGCCGGATTTGCGTCGGAGGCGCGCATGGCCGCGAGGTCGGCGAGCGCGTCGGGCGGGTAGTGCGGCGCGAAGAAGCGCTCGAAGAGCTGGGCGGCCGTGATCGGTTCGGCAGGCATGGCAGGAGGCCGGGAAAGGGGGAGGGCCGGAACGGGGGTCGAGCGGGCGCGTCCGGCGCCGTTCAGAACATCTTCTTGCGCTTGGATGAGCTCAGGATGCCGAGCATCTCGCGGTACTTGGCCACGGTGCGGCGGGCGATCTTGATGCCGTCCGTCTCCTCGAGGATCTTGACGATCGCCTGGTCGCTGTAGGGATTCGACTTGTCCTCGGCCGCGATGATCTTCTTGATCGCCTGCTTGACGCTCTCCGAGGCGATGTCCTCGTCAGCCACCCTGTGGATCGACGAGTTGAAGAAGTACTTGAGCTCGAAGAGCCCCTGGGGCGTGTGCACGTACTTGTTCGACGTCACGCGGGAGATGGTCGACTCGTGCATGCCCACCGACTCGGCGACGTCCCGCAGGATCATGGGCTTCAGGTAGCCCACGCCGCGCTCCAGGAACTCGCGCTGCTTCTCGACGATGCACTCGGTCACCTTGATGATCGTGCGCCGCCGCTGCTCGATGGCGCGGATCAGCCACTGCGCGCTCCGGAGCTTCTCGCTGATGAACTCCTTCGCCTTCGGGTCCTTGAGCATCCGCTGGGCGAGGTTCTCGTTGATGTAGAGCCGCTGGAGCCCCTTGTCGTTGTCGGTGACGACGAACTGAGAGCCGTCCTTGATGACGTACACGTCCGGGGTGATGGCGATCGTCTTCTCGTCGACCTCGGCGAAGTTGCGCGCCGGCACGCTCTCCAGCTTCTGGATCTCCTGGACCGCGTCGTAGACCTCCTCCAGCGGGATCTTCAGCGCCTTGGAGATCGCGGGGAAGTTGCGCCGCTCCACGTTGTGGAGGTGGTCCTTGATGATGGCCATCTCGATCGCGTCGAAGCCGAGCACCTCGGCCTGCACCCGCAGGCACTCCGACAGATCGCGCGCCGCGACCCCGACCGGGTCGAAGCGCTGGATCATCGCCAGCACCTCCTCGGCGTCCTCGGGGTGCAGCTCCGCCTCCCGCGCCAGGTCGGCGAGGCTCATGTCAGGGCCCTTCGTGCCGTCGGGACGTTCTCCCCCCTTGAGGTCGAGGTATCCCTTCTCGTCGATGTTGCCGATGACGAGCAGGGCGAACTGCCGCTCGTTCTCGACGAAATCGCTCATCTGGAGCTGCCAGAGCAGGTGGTCGCGCAGGTTCGACGGCTTCGTCAGGTTCTGGTCGATCGGCGGCAGCTCGTCGAAGCCGCCCCGGTGCGCGGGCATGGCCTGCTGCATCTGGCGGTTTTCCAGGAATTGCTCCCAGTCGACCTCCTTGACCCGCTTTTCCGTCTCGCGCGCCGCGATGTCGGTGTCGCGGTCGAACCGTTCACCGTTCTCGAGCCGCTGCTCTGTCGGCAGGTCGGCGTTCCTCCCCCTCTGATCCCCCTTCTCCCCGTCCCGCGCCTTCGGGTCGGTCATGTCGTCGGCGAGGACCGGGTTGCCGTCCAGCTCCTTCCTGATCTCGTCGACCAGCTCGAGCCGCGAGAGCTGGAGCAGCCGGATGGCCTGCACCAGCTGCGGGGTCATCACAAGCTGCTGGGACAGCTTGAACTGGAGCTTCATCTCCATGCCCATGAGGAGCTCCTTCTCTCAGTTCGCCGCCTGCGCCACCCGCCGAACGGGGGCCGGGGCATTGCGCGAGGTTCGTGCCATCGAGTGTTTCATTGGTGGCCTCACCCCCAACGTAGCATCGAACGGGGCAGCGGCCCGGGTCTTGCTTTCACGTCTGCACCAAAAAATAGCGCAGGGCCTGCATCCTGTACCGCTGAACGCGGTATCAGGCTCCACCATGGCGGATTTCTCCGCCCTGCCCGGAGTGTGATCCTTGGCCTGTTAGAATCG
>JAICEP010000113.1 GCA_025924095.1 Sorangium sp. | reverse complement strand
TAGGGGATCGCCTCGGCGTACTGCTGCTGGGCCTTCAGCAGCTCGCGCGCGGCGTAGATGGCGTAGACGTTGTGCGGATCGAGCTCCGCCAGGCGGCGCCAGTTCTCCAGGGCGCGCTCCGGCCGCGACAGCGGCGGCTCGCCCCACAGGCGGCCGAGCTCCTCGTGGAGCGTCGAGAGCTGCGCGCGCACCTCGGGTCGCTCGAAGAGCAGCGGCGTGAGCGCCTTGACGAGCCGCTCCAGGAGCGCGACGAGCGCCTTCTGATCGCCCTTGTCGCGGTAGAGCTGCGCCAGCCGCTCGGCCGCCGTCCGCTGCGTCGGGTCCTTGTCGATGGCGATCATGAGCGTCCGCGCGGCGTGGTGCGCGTCGCCGATCGTGGTCGACCACACGTTCGCCGCCTCGCTCAGCCAGTGCGCCGCGTACGACGGATCCGCCGTGGAGCTGCCGACGCGCTCGAGCAGCATCGCGTACGAGCGTGGGTCCTGCTCCCCGGCTCGGTGCGCATAGGCCAGGGCTTCCCCGTCATGCGGATTCGTGACGAGGCGCTGGATGAGCGTTTCCATCTCCCGGGGATCCATCGGTGCGCGGCGAAGTTACACGTTAGCCTCCGCCTCGTACAGCGACTCTCGGCCCAATTCGCCAACGGCCGCCGCTGCTTCTCACGCGGCAGGCCTCGTCGACCAGCGGACCTCCTGCGCCCGGATCGGCCTCGCGCAGCGGCGCTGCGCGCCTGCCGTCATCAGTCGAATTTCACATACGGCTTGCGCGACTGCGGCGGCCTGCGCTTCGGCGTCGACGCGGATGGAACGCCCGTGGGCTCGGGAGCCATGCTGGCGGCGCCCGCGGGGAGCGGCGCGGGCGCGGGCGCGGGCGTCGTCGTCGTCGTCGTCGCGGCGGGCGGCGCGACGCGGGGCGGGGCGGGGAGCGCGATCGCGTCCGCGAGCGCCCTGGCTTCCAGCGCCACCCCCGTCTGGAGCCTGCGCACGCCGCCGTCGGCGGGGCGGCGGAGCTCGCGCACGGCGAGCGCCGTCACGATCAGCGACAGGGCGATGGTCCCGACGGCGACGCGCGAGGTGCGCTTCCGCGGCGCGGGGCGCGACGTGCTCGGCGGCTGCGAGGCGTCCACGTCGTCGCCCACGACCGCGAGCAGCTCGCTCGTCGCGCCGACCTCGGCTGGCTGGATCGGGCCGGGGCGCTCGCGGCTCAGGCTCGGCCTCGCCTGGTCCATCGTGCGATCGAGCTCCGCGATGAGCTCCTGCGCGCTCCGCGGCCGCTCGTCGGGCCGCTTGGCCAGCGCGCGCTGCAGGAGCGCCGAGAGCGACGACGGTATCCCGGCGCCAGGCGCCGCCTCGATCGCCGGCACCGGCGGCGACTTGATGTGCCTCGCCATCACGACGACCGCGTCGTCGTCGATGAACGGCGGCCGGCCGACCAGCATCTGATAGAGCAGCACGCCGAGCGAGTAGAGGTCGCTCCGCGCGTCGAGCGGCCTGCCCTGCGCCTGTTCCGGAGACATGTACCGCGGCGTTCCGAAGACGGTGCCCGCCTGGGTCTCGAGGGCGTCGACCGGCCGCTCGGTCCCGGTCATCACCTTCGCGATGCCGAAGTCGAGCACCTTGCAGATCTCCTCGTGCTCGCCCGCGGGGGGCCTCGCCAGGAACAGGTTGTCCGGCTTGAGGTCCCGGTGGATGATCCCCTTGTCGTGCGCCTCCGCCAGCGACAGGAGCGCGTGCCGGGCGAAGCGGGCGGCGTCGCCGACGCGCAGCCGTCGCTGCCGCTTGAGCCGCTGCCCGAGCGATTCCCCCTCCAGGAGCTCCATCGCGAGGTAGAGCGAGCCGCTGCGCCACGTCGCCCCCTCCGCGGGCGAGCTCTGCTCCGCGGAGCGGCCGCGGCCGAAGGCCGCGTCCGTCGCGTCGTCCACGATCTCGCCGAAATCGAAGACGGTGACCGTGTGCGGCGACCGGAGGAGGCTCATCGCGCGCGCCTCGCGCGTGAAGCGGGCCTTCGCCTGCGCGTCGAAGGCCCGGTCCGACCGCAGGATCTTGATGGCCACGTCGCGGCCCATCGCCTCCTGGCGCGCGCGGTACACCGTGCCCATCGAGCCGGCGCCGAGCTTGCCCACGATCACGAACCGATCCGCGATCGTGATCCCCAGGAACGGGTCCCCCTCGGCCTCGGCGAGCGCCTCGCGGCTCACGAGGGCCAGCCCGTCGTGGGGGCAGCGCGGCAGCTTCGCGGACGGGCCGGTCTCGGAGCCGCGATCGCTGGCGGCGGGCGGGAGCAGGCTGGACGAGCTCCTCGCGTGCAGAGCGACCGCCGCAAGGTGGTGGCACCGCGGGCAAATCAGCGCCAAGGCCCTGCTGGGCTCGCCGGACAATCCGGGTGCGCTGGCTGGGAACTGGTCGTCAGCTGTAGGAGCTACCACCGCGATGGGGGGGATCGTCCGTCACTTGGGCTCGCATCGCAAGGCCCACGACGGACCCGTCGAATGGGGGCGACAGCCGAAGGACGAGACATCGCCGCAGGACGCCTCGCTGCAACAGACATCGCTACAGAATCGCTGCGTTTGTTCAGGATGCTTGACGCACATACCGCTCCGACACGCATCATCCGTGGCGCACGGAACGCCGACGGCGGCGAAGCTGTGATCGGGCAGCGGCCTCGCGCACGCCCGGACGGTCGAGCCTTCCCCGACCGTGATCTCGGCGCAGCCGACGTTCTGCATCACGTCGCCCGGCGCGGCCGGGCACATGTCCGAGGAGCAGCACGGGATCGTGCAGCGGAGGGTCCCGCCGACGTAGACGCAGAGCCCGGAGGCGCAGTCCGCGTTCCCGGCGCACTCGTCGAAGTAGCGGCCCTCGCCCTGGCCGACGGGCTGGCACGCCCAGGCCGGACCGGCCGAGACGAGGTCCGTCGTGAACCGGCACGCCGCCCCGCTCGTCGCGCAGTTCGTGTCTGAACAGCAGGTGTCAACGCAGACGCCTTCGTCGCAAATGCCAGAACGGCAGTCGCCGGGCGCGGCGCAGGTCGCGCCGGAGAGCCGCGTACCCACCTCGGGCCGGCCGACGTCCCGGCCGACGCGACAGAGGCCGCTCCCTCCGCCGTCGGGGATCCAGCAGACCGCGTCCCGGACAGGATCGCAGTCGCTCGAGGTGCAGCAGGCGCGCGCGCAGACGCGCGGCCTCTCGTCGTCGAACAGCGCGGGATCGAGGCAGAAATCGAGCGCTCCGCAGTCTTCGTGATCCGCGCAGGGCGCCCCCAGCGCGCGCTCGGCGGGCAGCATGTCGATGCAGGTGCCGTCCCTGCAAAAGGCGCCCTCGGGGCACGCCGGGGGCCCGATCGCGCCCTCGTCCGAGCAGGGCACGGAGCCCAGCTTGCCGTCGACGAGGACCTCGCACCCGACGCCGAGCAACGCGAGCGCCGAGAGCCCGAGGAGGAGCTTCCGCCCCGCGGCGCCGAGGTCCATCAGAACTGCACCCGGAGCCTGGCTCCCCCGGCGCCCAGCGACAGGCCGACGCGCGGCGCCGCCTCCCCTGCGCGGGCGCCGCGCGAGGTCGGACCGTCGTCGTGACCCGAGCGCGGAGCGCCCGAGGCCGGGCGCGCGGCGCGCGGGCTCGCCGCGGGAGCTCGCGGCGACAGGGCCAGGTAGAGCGCCGCTGCGCCGGAGAGCCCGGCGACCAGCAGGGCGACATCCGCGGCGACGGCGCACTGGTGGGCGGCGCTCGCGTCGGCCTGCAGATCGGCCACCGAGACGCCCCCGCCCGTGCGCTTGCTAGGGCCGGGATCCCGCGCCACGGCGAGCGCCGCGAACACGCCGCCGACCGCGAGGGACCCCGCAGCGATGCCCCCGCTGACATAGAGCCAGGGCCCCTGCGGCTTCGCGCTGCCCGCCGCCGCGGAGCGACGCGGCGGGCGCGGCAGATACGGCAGATACGGCAGCGCCGCGGAGGCCTGGGCGGAGGGCGCGGGCGCGGGCGGCGGCTTCGCGCTGGAGAGCTCCCGCTTCGCCCCCTGCAGCCGCTTGAGGACCGCCGCGACCTCCTCACGCTCCTTCGGGAGCGCCTCCATCACGAGGTAGCGACGATAGTAGCGCTCGGCTTGCTCGATCTCGCCCAGCCGCTCGTGGATGACCGCCAGGTTGTAGATGAGCTCTTTCCCCTCGGGATCGAGCGCCACCGCGGCCTCCAGCTTCGCGATCGCGGCGCGGTACTCGCCGTGCTGGTAGAGCCCCTGCGCCGCATCGTGCAGCGCGGTGGCTCGCTCGATGCGGCGCCGCTTCTCCGCCCCCTCCTCCTGCGACATCGACGGCGGCGCGGACGGGTCCTGGGCGCGTCCCTGCGACGGTGGCGCGCTGCCCTGCGGCGGCAGGGCGGCGCCGGACGGCGCGGGCGCGGCCCCCGGCGACGTGAGCGGCGCCCGCGAGGGCATCTGCGCGGCGAGCGCACGCGGCGGCGCTCCGAGCGAGGCCACCGCGAGCGCGCAGGCGAAGCACACGACGAACCGCCCGGCCTCGGGACCGATCGAGAGCGGCAGGCGCGCTGCGTGATTCGTCACGGCCGCCCACACTAGCGCAACTTTCGCGAGGGTAACGCCTCTTGCGTGGCGCGGGTCGGCGCGGCACCGCGCGCGCTGCCTCGGCGCCGTCTGCCTCACGCCGGCCGCGGTCTGCGCCGAGCCGCCGGCGCGCGGCCCGGCGCTCCGAGGACGGGGCGCGCTCCTTCCCGCGAGTTCCCGCGAGGCCGCCGTTGCGTCGATCACCTGAGCTTGCAGCTGTACTCGCCCGCGAGCACGAGCGCCCGCTCGCACCGGACGTCCACGGTGCGCTTCGCGGTGGTGAACTCGAAGGTCTGGCCGAACGGCGTCCGCTCCAGCCGGGTCATCTGCGCCCTGCAGCCCCCGCTCGCGCGGCGCGGATCCGGCGCGGGCGAGCCGACGTCCTCGCCGCACGCGACGAGCGCCGCTCTCCGTTCGACCGCGGCGTTGTCGGAGAAGACGTTGTAGGCCGCCGAGAAGCTGAACGCGACACAGAGAGCGAAGAGGGCGAGCTGGAGGAAGCGCTTCACGGGCCGAGCTTACCCCGTCCGGGGCGCGGGGGGCTGGCCGCCGAGCGCGCGACGTCGCTCAGAGCCGCATGCCCGAGCCCGGCAGCGGGTGCCACGGCTGGCGGCGGGTCGTGTACTGGCCGCGCACGAACGCCCCGAGCACCGGCGCGATGTTGCGCGCGATGTCGTCGTCCCACTCGCCGCCGTTGATCCCGTCCTGCGGGGAGAGATCCGGCGAGAGCAGGAAGAAGCCGGGGTAAAGCCGCCGCGGCATCTTGATCTGATCGAGGTCCTCCTTGAAGACGTCGATGTCCACGCGCACGAGCCGCACGCTCCGGAGCGCGGTCTGCATCAGCGGATCGCTGAGCGCGCGGTCGACGCCGCGGCACGGCTCGCACGGATCGCTCGTCGTCATCACGAGGACCTTCTCGCCCCGGGCGTGCGCATCCGCGCGCTGCTTGGCGAGCTCCTCGCTGAGCGTCGAGACGTCGACGCCGATATCGACGATGGAGACCCCGCCGATGCGCCGCTGGATCGTGTGCTGAGGGACGCTGCCGCCGGGCTGCGCCGCCGGAGGAGGCACGTCCGGCAGCGGCGCCGCCGGGGACGCGGTGCTCGCCGGCTCCGGCGAGGGCTCACCCTCCCCGACGGCGGCGGCGGCGGTCTCGCCGCTGTTGTGCGTGCTCCACATCCACACGCCGAAGCCGATCGCCGAGCTCCAGCAGAGGGTGAGGAGCACGCCGAGCGAGAGCCCCACGCTGGCGAGCACCTGGCCCCTGCGCGCCTCGGGGGCCCGCTCGATCTCGCGGCGGGCCGCCCAGCCGAAGGCGATCGCGGCGACGGCCCCGAGCGGCCCGAAGAGCGCCGCGACCACCGAGCTCACGGCCAGCGTCGAGAACGGCGGTCGCTCCGGCGGGAGCGGCCGGGTGACGTAAGGATCCTGGATGACCGGCAGCGGCGTGGTGGCGCCGCTCGGCGACGGCGCTCGGGGAGCGGCACCGACGCGCGCCGCCTCGTCGCGGACGGGCGCGCTGACAGGCAGCTCACCCTCGCCGGGCAGGAGGCCCGCCCGCGCATCCCGGAGCGCCGCCAGAGGCTCGTTCGCATCGCGGTTCGGCGGTGGCTGACTCGGGCCGCATGCGGGGCTCACGTCCCTTATCCTAGCGCCAGAGTCGGAGCTACGCCCGCGGTACGCGCCCTCTCGTCGCGTCGGAGCTCAAGGGATGCAGGCGCGCTCGAGCACCCGCAAGACTGCGCGCTTCGTGCTCACACCGCGGCTCATCGCCTCCGTCCATGCGACGCCGACGCGCTCGCCGACGAGGGCCAGGCTGGGAGAATCCTTTACAGGAGTCACCCCATCCGACACCCGGATCCCCCGGGCAGAAGGCGCTCCGTCGGCGGCCAGCTTCACGAGCAGGAGCTGCCCCTCGGCCTTGCCATCGTGGCCGACCCACGCCACGAGCGCCCCGTCCCCGCTCGGCGTGATCGCGCGCCACTTGCCCTTGCCGAGGACCCAGGGGGCCCCGCGAGGCCGCGCCTCGGCGTCCAGCGCACGGGCGATCAAGGCGGACCCTTCGTTCCACGCCACGAGCGCCCCACCGCCGGTGGCCACGAGCCCGAGCCGCCGCTCTCTGTCCGGTGTTTCCTGAGCCGCCGC
The DNA here is from genome assembly GCA_025924095.1 of Sorangium sp. Classification (GTDB taxonomy): domain Bacteria; phylum Myxococcota_A; class Polyangia; order Polyangiales; family Polyangiaceae; genus Sorangium. The sequence continues at coordinate 6,902 of JAICEP010000113.1, read as the reverse complement.
GGCCGAGAGGTCGCTGCCTTGGGGCTTGGCCACGACGTGGGCATTCCCTTCCCTGCCGGCCGCGTCGAAGTGCGAGGCCCGGATGCTCCCGTCCGCCTCGTCGTGCCACGCGACGAGGTAGCCGCCGGACGCGTCCGCGGCGACCGCCGGCCAGCGCGGCTTCTTTGTGTGGCGCGTGACCCCCACCGCCTTGAGCTGCGGCTGCGCGGGATCCACCGGCGCGAACCGGAACACCCCCAGCTGATTGCGCTCCGCCCCGAAGGGGGCCGCCGCCACCAGGGCGCCGCCCGGAGCCGGCGCGATGGCGACATGCTCGCTGACGTCCCTGCCGATGGCGCCGACGCGCAGGATCTCCGTCGGCGGGGTCGTCTCCCAGCGGGGCCGGGCGTACGCGAGCCCCTCCGCGTCGAACCACGTGATCGCCCACGCGTCCCCCGAAGAGAAGATCCGGAGCCCTGCCTCGCGCGTGTTCGAGATCGCCCTCGCCCGGGCGATCTGCCGGGCGTCGCTGTCGAAGCCGGCGAACGCGATCTGCGCGTCCCCGCCCTTGAGATCCACGAGCCACACGGCGCCGAACGAGCCGTCGGCCCGGCCCGCCACCCCCATCCCCTCGCGCAGGATGTAGGTCGCCATGTCACCCGACTTGACCTTGCACGCGGCGAGGGTCCCGAGGGGAACGAACTCCTGCACGCCGGTCCCCTGCGGAGGCGCGATCTCGACCGGCGCCGTTGCGACGGCGGGCTCGGTCGAGGCGCTCGATGCGGGGGAGCCGGAGCGGGGCTCGGCGTCGCTCGAACCGGACGCCGCGGCCGCAGCGCCCCCGGAGCGGGAAGCGCTGCGATCGCAGGAGCCGCCAAAAACGGCAAATAAGGAGAGGGCCACTACAGTGGCTAAAGAAGGATAAGAAGAGCGCTTGGTGCGAAGCAGAGGACTTGAACCTCCACGGGAGTTACCCCACTGGAACCTGAATCCAGCGCGTCTGCCAATTCCGCCAGCTTCGCGAGCGGGGACGGCATCACTACCTCACGCCTTCGCGATCCGTCAAGCCCCGCGTCACGCCCTGAGCGTTTTTCTTCCATCCCGCGTCGCCCGCCGCTCGCCTCGTCGCGTCTCGTCTCGGTACCGGCCAGCGCGTGTCGTTACCGGCCAGCGCGTGCCTCCAACCGCTTCACCCGCTTCACCCCCCTGTCACCCCCTGACCTCGCAGGGGTGTCCTCGCCGCGCTCTCGGCCCCGGCTGACCCGCAGCGGTGCACGGCGAGAGGCGCATGTGCTAGGGGAGCGCGCTCCCATGGCGGCAATCGGCTCCCCTCCCCCTCTCCTTCTCATCGTCGGCGTGCGCGCCGTCGACCCAGCTCAGCAGCTCGACGACGTGGTCGACGTCGTCGTGGAAGACGGCGTCATCACCCGGGTAGGGCGCGGCGCAGCGACCGACGATCTGCGCCGCGCCGACCGGGCCGAGGTCGTCCAGGGCGAGGGGCTCCTGCTCCTCCCCGCCTTCGTCGATCTCCACGCTCACCTCCGCGAGCCCGGGCAGGAGTACAAGGAAGACATCGCCTCCGGGCTGGCCGCCGCGGCTGCCGGCGGCTTCGCGCACGTGTGCGTGATGCCGAACACGCGACCCGTCAACGACACCCGCTCCATCACCGAGGCCATGATCGCGCGCGCCCGCGCGCTCTCGGGGCCCGCCCTCCACCCCATCGGCGCGATCACGATGGGCCAGAAGGGCACCGAGCTCACCGAGATGGCCGACCTCAAGGACGCCGGCGCGGTGGCGGTCTCCGACGACGGGCGCTGCGTCACGTCGAGCGCGGTGATGCGCCGCGCGCTCGAGTACGCGAAGACCTTCGATCTCCCGGTCATCCAGCACGCCGAGGACCACGCGCTCACCGAGGGGGCGCAGATGCACGAGGGGGCGATCGCGACGCGGCTCGGCCTCCGGGGCTGGCCCCGCGTGGCGGAGGACATCATCGTCGCGCGCGACGTGCTGCTCGCCGAGGCCACCGGGGCCCGCTACCACGTGGCGCACATCTCGTCGCTCGGCGCGGTCCGCATCCTCCGCGAGGCGAAGGCCCGCGGCATCGCCGTGACCGCCGAGGTGACGCCGCACCACCTGACGCTCACCGACGCCGCCGTGCTCGGCTACGACACCGCGTGCAAGGTCAACCCGCCCCTGCGCGAGCAGGCGGACGTCGACGCGCTCCGCGAGGCGCTCGCCGACGGCACGATCGACGCGGTCGCGACAGATCACGCGCCCCACTCGACGCTCGAGAAGGACTGCGAGTTCGCCGAGGCGTCGCCCGGCCTCATCGGCCTCGAGCTCGTCGTCCCGGTCCTGCTCGACCTCGTCCGCCAAGGCGCCCTGCCCCTCGGGCGGCTCGTCGACGCGCTCACCCGCGCCCCCGCCCGCATCGCGCGGCTCGACGCGCCCGCGATCAAGGTCGGCGCCCGCGCCGAGCTCTGCCTCGTGGATCCGAACCTGAGCTTCGTCCTCGACCCGGCGCGCCTGCGCTCGAAGAGCAAGAACACGCCGCTGCTCGGCAAGCAGCTCACGGGCCGCGTCAAGATGACGCTGGCCGCCGGTAGGGTCGTCTTCATCGACGGCGAAGGAGCAGCGACATGAGCTCGCGCAAGGTCCATTTCGTCAGCCTCGGGTGCCCCAAGAACCGCGTCGACTCCGAGGTGATGCTCGGCGTCGCCCGCGCGGCCGGCTACGCGCACGTCGACGACGCCGCCGAGGCCGAGGTGATCGTCGTCAATACCTGCGGCTTCATCGGCGAGGCGAAGAAGGAGTCGATCGACGCCATCTTCGAGATGGCGCAGCACAAGGAGCGCGGCAGCTGCAAGCGGCTGGTGGTCGCCGGCTGCCTCTCGCAGCGCCACCCCGAGGATCTCGCCCGCGAGATGCCCGAGGTCGATCACTTCCTCGGCTCGAGCGACATGCTCAAGCTCGGCCGGGTGCTCGCGGGCGACGCGGAGCGGATGCTCGTCGGCAACCCCGCCGAGTGGCTGATCCACGCCGGCGATCCGCGCACGCTCTCGACCCCCGGCGGCAGCGCCTACGTCAAGATCGCCGAGGGCTGCAACCGCACCTGCTCGTTCTGCGTGATCCCCGATCTGCGGGGCGCGCAGCGCTCGCGGTCCATCCCGGACGTGGTGCGCGAGGTGGAGCAGCTCGCGGCGGCGGGCGTCCGCGAGATCAACCTCATCTCGCAGGACACGATCGCCTACGGCCGCGACGCCGCCGGCCGCGCGCAAGGCGACGCGCGCGCGACGCTCGCGCAGCTCGTGCAGCAGGTCGCCGACGTGCCCGGCGTGCGCTGGGTGCGGCTCTTCTACCTGTACCCCGAGACGATGACCGACGATGTCATCGAGCTCCTCGCCGACCACCCGCGGGTCGTGCCCTACGTCGACATGCCGCTCCAGCACGCCGCCGACGCGATGCTGCGCAGGATGCGGCGCGGCCACGGCGGCGACCGGCTCCGGCGGGTCGTCTCCACGCTGCGCGAGCGCGTGCCCAACCTCACGTTCCGCACCGCGTTCATCGTCGGCCACCCCGGCGAGACCGACGCCGAGTTCGAGGAGCTCTGCGATTTCGTGCGCTGGGCCGAGTTCGAGCGGGTCGGGGTGTTCCGCTACTCCGACGAGGAGACGAGCCGCAGCCATGCGCTCGAGGGCAAGGTCCCCGCGCGCACCGCCGCGAACCGCTACCGCCGCTTGATGACGCTGCAGCGCCGCATCGCGCACAAGAAGAGCGCCGCGATGATCGGCCGCGAGCTCGACGTGCTCGTCGAGGGGACGAGCGACGAGCACGAGTACGTGCTCATGGGCCGCCACGCCGGCCAGGCGCCCGAGATCGACGGGCAGGTCTACCTCTCCGGCGGCGAGGTCCGCCCGGGTGAGATGTGCCGCGTCCGGATCACGCAGGCGAGCGACTACGATCTCGTGGGCGAGCTGCTCGACGACGAGGAGGGCGAGCGCGGCGCGGTCGCGGCGAAGCGACGCGTCGCCCTGCGCGTGCTGCAAACCGATGGACGCGAGCGCCAACAGAATTGACGGCTTGGCCGGCAGGTCGCGGCGCGACGGCTGAAAATCACGGCATACCGCGGCGCTCACGGGCGTCGAAGGCGCGGCACACGGTGTGCTATGAACCGGTGCCGTGCCGATGCTCCGCCGCGCTGCGCTTCACCTTGCTCTTGCCCTCGCGACCTCGCTGCTCGCCGGCGCAGCGTGCCTGAGCCCGACCTTGCCCCTCCCCCCGCCCGAGCCGGCCGACACGATGCGGCCGTCCGCGGACCGGGAGGGGGTGTGGCAGCTCTCGGGCAACTGCAGCCCTGGGGCGCGCGTCAGCGTGTTCAACGAGCGGACGCAGCGGGGCGTGATCGAGGACGACATCGACAGGAACGGTCGGTACCACCTCGAGATCGAGGCGGAGCTCTGCGACGTCCTGCGCGTGTGGCAGGAGCTGGAGGGCAGCGGAGATGAAGAGAGCGCGTGGCAGTCCTTCGTCGTCGAGGAGCGCACGCCGCTCGGCGTCGTGAACGACGCCTGCCCCTGAAGGCCGACGGGCGCGCCGCCGCGGCGGCGCGATCCCCGCGGGCCTGAGCGGGCGCGACGACGCAGCGCGCTGGGCCCGACGGCCGCCGTCGACGCGCGCGCGGGGCATCGTGATAGTGTGGCGGCGTGATGGCGACGATCCCGCCGAGCGTCCCGCCGAAGACCACCCGGGTGCTGGTCGTCGATGACGAGCCTGGCCTCCGTCAGGTGCTCACGATCGCCTTCCGCCGCCAGGGCTACGAGGTCGTGCTCGCGCCCGGCGCCCACGCGGCGCTCGAGGCCATCCGCCAGAACCCGCAGCCGTTCCCGCTGATCCTCACCGATCTCGTGATGCCCGACGGCTCGGGGATCGAGGTGCTCACGGCCGCGAAGGCGCGGAGCAGCGCGACCGAGGTGATCGTGATGACCGCGTACTCCACCGTGGAGAGCGCGCTCGACGCGATGCGCCACGGCGCCTACGACTTCGTGACAAAGCCGTTCTCGCCGGCGGAGCTCACCGCGCTCGCGGCGAAGGCGCTCGAGAAGAGCTCGATCGTCGCCGAGAACCAGCGGCTGCGCGCGCAGCTCGAGCGGCTCGATCTGCCGTCGCGCGAGCCGCTCGGCACCGGCGCCGCGATGCAGCGGATCTCGGAGCTGATCGGCAAGATCGCGCCGACGCGCACGACCGTGCTGATCACGGGCGAGAGCGGGACCGGCAAGGAGCGCGTGGCCCGCGCGATCCACGATCAGAGCGACCGCGCCGCGAAGCCGTTCCTTGTCGTCAACTGCGGGGCGCTGCCGGAGGCGCTCATGGAAAGCGAGCTGTTCGGCCACGAGAAGGGCTCGTTCACCGGCGCCGGCGCGCGCGCGCTCGGGCTGTTCCGGGAGGCGGACGGCGGGACGCTGCTGCTCGACGAGATTGGGGAGCTGCCGGCCTCGCTGCAGGTGAAGCTCCTCCGCGTGCTCCAGGAGCGGAAGGTGCGCCCGGTCGGCGCCGCCGCGGAGCTCGCGGTGGACGTCCGGCTCCTCGCCGCGACCAACCGCGATGTGGAGGCCGAGGTGCGCGAGGGCCGGTTCCGGCAGGATCTCTATTACCGGCTCAACGTCATCCGCATCGAGCTGCCGTCCCTGCGCGAGCGCCCGGAGGACATCTCGCGGCTCGCCGAGCGCTTCCTGCGCCGCTTCGCCGCCGAGCTCGGCAAGGACGTCCGCGGCCTGACGACGGACGCGGTGCGTGCGCTCGACGCCTACGGCTTCCCGGGCAACGTGCGCGAGCTCGAGAACATGATGGAGCGCGCGGTGGCGCTCGCCGGAGGGCCCTCCATCGGCCTCGGCGACCTCCCGAGCGCCGTCGCCGGCCTCAGCGCGAGCCCGGCCCCGCTCCTCGCGCAGCTGCCGCCCGGCGGGTGCATGCTCGACGATGTGCTCGGGGAGGTCGAGCGCCGGCTCATCCTGCAGGCGCTCGAGCGCACCGGCGGCGTCCGCAAGGCCGCCGCGAAGCTGCTCGGCGTCTCGTTCCGGTCGCTGCGCTACCGGCTCGCCAAGCACGCGCTCGCCGCCGAGGGGGAAGGCGACGACGATCTGGAGGGGTCCCGACGAGAATCGTCACCGCCCGGTGCCCCGCAGTGACGGTTTTCGTCACCACCGCAAACGAACACAAACACACACCTCCCGGAGCTCGCCCCGCTCCACTCAAGGAAAACCGAGGCAACTCATGAGCTTCTCGCGCAAGTCGACGACGACGCCGGGCCGCGCTCTTCTTGGCACGTCGCCTGCTGGAAGGTCCGGACGGATGCGGAGGACGCAGCGACAGCGATACGCAGCGAGGCGAGCGTTCACGCTCGTCGAGCTCCTCGTCGTCGTGGCGATGGTGGGTGTCCTCGCGGCGCTCGCCATGGTCGGTTACCGCAAGTACATGAACGCAGCGGGCGTCGCCGAGCCGAAGGCCGTCATACAGGGGATCCGCGGTGCGCAGGAGTCCTACAAGGCCGAGATGCTCGAGTACCTGGATGTGTCTGCGGGAGTGCTCGATGACTGGTTCCCTGCGGGGACTCTCAACGATCAGAAGCGTGCCTGGGATGTTACGGGCGAGCCCAACTGGCAGCTGCTCAACGTGACGACCGACGGCGCGGTCCGCTTCGGGTACGCATCGGTGGCCGGCACCACCGCCAACTTCCCCGCGACCCCCTCCCCCTTCACCTGGAGCGGGTTGCCCGGGCCGCCGCTGGCAGATCCGCAGTTCGCACCGAACGGCCCTTGGTACATCATCCAGGCAGCCGGCGATCGCGACGCGGATGGGACGCTCGCCTTGCTCCTTACGACATCCACGATGTCCGGGATCTACTGGGAGAACGACACGGAGTAGAG